>NZ_DGRS01000083.1:0-14347 GCF_002391155.1 Megasphaera sp. UBA4382
GACATTCATCCTTGCAGCGGTTACCAGCTTCCATATGAAAAATAGGGATATGCAGCCTTTTCGCACCAATGACGGCCAGACAGCTGTTCGTATCCCCTAAAACCAGGACAGCATCGGGGTTGATAGCTGCCATAAGCTCATACGATTTGGCAATGATATTCCCCATGGTAGCGCCCAGATTATCTCCCACTGCATCCAGATAAACTTCCGGATCAGCCAGCCCTAAATCATGAAAGAATACGCCATTCAAATTATAGTCATAATTCTGACCTGTATGAGCCAGCAAGGTATCAAAATAAGTCCGGCATTTCTTGATTACAGCGGATAGCCGGATAATCTCCGGCCGTGTTCCTACGATAATAAGTAACTTCAGTTTTCCATTTTCCTGCCAATGAACATCTTCAAACATAGCGCTTTGTGCCCCCTATTTTTCAACTTTTTCCGAAAATGTATCCGGATGCTCTGGGTTGAACACTTCATTAGCCCACATTACGGTAACCAGATCTTCTGTTTGTGACAGATTAATAATATTATGAGTATACCCAGGTAACATATAAACAGCTTGAAGATTGGATCCATCCACCTCATATTCTATGATTTCATCGGTTCCTATCTTCCGTTCCTGAATCAGCCCATGACCGGAAACGACGATAAAAATTTCCCATTTAGAATTATGCCAATGTTCTCCCTTCGTAATTCCCGGCTTGCTAATATTCACAGAGACTTGTCCACAATTTAAAGTCTTAATCAATTCCGTAAAACTACCACGAGAGTCGCAATGCATTGAAAGAGGCACTGCGACTTTTTCTTTCGGCAAATAAGAGAGATACATGGAAAACAGTTTCTTTTCTAAAGAACCTTCAGGAATCGCCGGCATGATTGACGTTTCAGGCTGGTCGTGAAAAGATTGAAGCAAATCAACAATATGTCCCAAGGTTGCCCGATGCGTTACAGTAGCTCCGCAATACTTCCCATGGGACGTAAAATAAGGAGTCAGTCCATCATATACCTTTTCATCTATAACAGTCCCTTTTTCAGGATAATCACAATGATGAGCATCTCCTTCTAACGCTGCTGCCATTTCTTCCAACAGATCATCAATAAATAACAGTTCCAGTTCTGTCTTGGGATCATCTACCCGGATTGGCAAATCATGGGCTATATTGTAACAAAAAGTTCCAACAGCACTATTGTAATTCGGCTGAATCCATTTGCCCACCAAATTAGGAAAACGATATACATATACAATGGCGCCTGTTTCCTGAGCATAGGAAAAGAAAAGCTCTTCCCCGGCTTTTTTGCTCAGTCCATATTCACTGGTTCCAAACCGTCCTTGCAGTGTTGCCTGGATGGAACTAGAAAGCATGACGGGACAAGTATTGTGATTCTTTTTCAACGTATTCAAAAGGATAGAGGCAAAACCAAAATTTCCTTTTTGAAATTCATCACTATTTTTCGGCCGGTTCACTCCTGCCAGATTAAAAACGAAATCACATTGCCTGCAGTAATCATCTAATTCATCCAACGTATTGGAACGATCAAACTCAAAGATTTCGTCGATATGTATTTTAGGATGAGTCCGATTCTTCCCATTCTTTATATTTTTCAGATTTTCTACCAGATTTTTTCCAACAAATCCGGCAGCCCCAGTGACCAGAATCTTCATAAGCCTTTTATCCCTTCATCCCGCTTGATGTCATAAAAGAGTATGTCCATTTTCTACAACAGCATCATCGGGTACTTTTACTTCATTGCTGACAGTGAGTGTACTTCCAACATGAGCCCGTCTTCCTACGACTGCCAGCGATCGTACTACTGTATTAGTATAAATCAATGCATAATCTCCGACGTTACTGTCGTGATGGATTTCAACACCCGGATTTAAAATAACTCCATTTCCCACTTTTGTTCCATTCTGAATGACAGCATTATTAAGGAAAATACAACCTTGCCCAATCTGTGCGTAAGGACTTACGTATACCGTAGAAAGGATGATATTGGGAAAAGTATAGCCAATCTGAGACGCTTTCTGATAAATCTGTTCCCGCAACGGATTATTACCAATGGTTACGACAAGTTGATCATATTCCGGATACAGCTTTTCCAATGCATTGACGGCTCCAATAACAGGAATTCCGCAAACCTCCGATCCGCAAGGTTTACCATCATCCAGAAAGGCACAATCATATATTTTTCTGGTATGTTCCGATACGACTCGCCCCAGGCCGCCAGCACCCACTAATAACAACTTTTCTTTCATGACTTTTCCTTCTCTCTTACAGACTTACTTTGTGTTCCCGGTTCTCTAATTCTTCCTGTACATAATCCGTAGTCAGAAGTTTCTTAACTGTTCCCTCTACATCCAATCTCTGAGTATTATGGCTGGTATAGGCTTCATCCGCCATAGTATGTACTTCACCTTTGACAACAAACTTATCATAGTTCAAATCCCGGTTATCGGCAACTACCCGGAAATAATTGCCCATATCTTCAGCCCGTAATCGTTCTTCCCGAGTCATAAGTGTTTCATACAATTTTTCACCATGACGTGTCCCAATGATATGGGTACCTGTATTCCCGAAAAGCTGCTGTACAGCTTTTCCTAAATCTCTAATCGTGCTGGCATCGGCTTTTTGAATGAACAAATCTCCTGGATTTGCATGTTGAAAAGCAAATTGAACTAAATCAACAGCTTCATCCAGATTCATAAGGAATCTTGTCATGTCCGGATTAGTTATCGTAATGGGATGTCCATTTTTTATCTGTTCAATAAAAAGCGGGATGACAGAGCCCCTGGAACACATGACATTCCCATACCGGGTACAGCAAATCGTAGTGCCACCTCTTTCAGCCGCTACTCTGGCATTAGCATAAATGACATGTTCCATCATAGCTTTTGATATTCCCATGGCATTAATAGGATAGGCAGCTTTATCGGTAGAAAGGCAGACAACCCGTTTAACGCCAGCATCAATTGCCGCATGAAGAACATTGTCCGTACCTATTATATTAGTCCGTACCGCTTCCATAGGAAAGAATTCACAGGAAGGGACCTGTTTTAATGCGGCAGCATGAAAGATATAATCGACACCGGGTATGGCGTCTTGTATAGACCGGATATTCCGTACATCGCCGATGTAAAACTTTACTTTTTTTGCATATTCCGGATATTGAGCCTGAAGCTCATGACGCATGTCGTCTTGTTTTTTTTCATCTCGGGAAAAGATGCGGATTTCACGTATATCTGTTTTTAAAAAATGCTTTAATACAGCATGTCCAAAAGAACCTGTACCACCTGTTATCATCAATGTTCGATTTTTAAATATGGAATCCATTTATCTGCTTCCTTTCTATTTAATATTTCTATAACCGATTCTACTGATTTAATATGCTGGTCTTTATAAAAATGTTTCTTAAAATAACGTCGTCCATTTTCTCCGCAATTTTTATATTTTTCAGGATGATCCAAAAAATCCTGAATGCCTTGAGATAAAGCGTTTATATCATCAGCTGAAACCGCAATTCCACAATTGGATGTTTGTATAATATTATTAGCTGCACCATCAATTGCAGCAATAACAGTTTTTCCGGCAGCCATATATCCTTGCAATTTATTCGGGATTGTATGTCCAATGATACTTTTTCCAGTTAATCCCATAATGCATGCATCTGCAATAGAATAAAATTTACCCATTTCTTCTACAGGATGACGGCCATGAAAAATAAACTTTGACTCCAATTTATATTCTATGACCATTTCTTTTAACTCATTTATAAAGCTTCCCGTCCCAACAATATGCACTAAAAACTTAGTCTGTGTGCGGACTTTAGAAAAGGCCTTCACGAAATGCTGTAGATTTTGTGGTTTTCCAACATTACCGAGAAAAACAAAATTTATATTTTCATGTGGCTCATCAAACTGTTGATTCAAATACGAAGAATCGGCAAACTGAGGTATATATAATAATCGTTTTTCATCAATTTGGTGTCGAGTAACAAAATAATCTAAAAAATCTTCACTTTCAACACCAATAACATCACTCTGACGATAAATCCATGTGCTAAAAAACTTGATTACCTTATAAAAAAAAGACTTATTACTGATAAAAGATTCACAAGATTCAGGCCATAAGTCACAACAATAAAGAAATAGTCTTTTCCCTGAAAGATATTTTAATATAATTGCTGGAATTACCATTAAAATCGGAGATAATTGATATGCATAAATTACATCGAAATCACGTTTTATAGTTAATGCTTTTAATGATGCAAAAAAGCAAAAACTAATATAATTAATTGCTAGATGAAGAAGCCCCTTGTGCCGAGGGATTTCTCTTGCCCTAATAATTTCAACACCATTTTTAATTTCATTACGATGATGATGTGTATCATATCCTTTAAAGAATTCTCCCTGAGGGTAATTAGGTATTCCAGTAAGTACAGTAACTTGGTTTCCATGTCTAACCAACTCTTCACATATATCAGTTATCTGAAAATTCTCTGGATAATAATGTTGACATACTACAAGGATTTTCATATTAAAAAAACCACCTTAATATTATTTATGCCAATTTGTATTTTTAAGTCATCTTTTGATATTCTTCATCTAATATTACAGAAATGAACTAAAGTACTTTATTTAAATTTGAAATATGCGTAACAAAGTGGCATAGTACTTAAAAACTTTCATCTCAATTTTGCTTGCAGATTTTGTAATTACAAAATTTAAAACTATCTTCCACCCATTGTAATTTGTTGCAATATCTCACAAAATTGTTAAAACAAAAAGGACAAATAAGCAGGATAAATTGTACAACTGTGCTGGAAATGAGGAGTATGCGGGAGTAATAGCTGTAATTGAACAGGAAGGAAATGGCCATGATGATGAAAAATACAGCTATAAGGCTGACAAACAGGCTGATGATGATTTCGCTGAAGCGTTTATACTGCAGTGTATATAGGCCGTATATGATGAACAGCCCGATAGACAGGACGACTGCCAGGGGCAACATGCCTGAATATAAAACAATGTGAGTTACGAGAGATTGACGATTGACAAGTATCAGGGCCAGGACGATGTAGGTCAGTGATATGATGGCTATGTCGCCCAACGGGTCTATCAGTTTCCGTGATGTTGGGTATGCTCGTGTGCTCATGGTCTCATTCCTTTCTGTGGTTTGCGTGCAGCGGCGTCTGACTTTTTACGTCAGCCGTCGCTACACCATGATTGTTAGGTTTAGTTGTGATAAATTTGACTATACGACGAACCGGCTCTCCCTTCCCACTTCAAACTCATTCCTTTACTTATGGTGTTTGTGTTTTACATGGTCTTGGTCGTAGTAGTAATAGTAGTAGTGGCTGTGTCTGTGGGTGTAGGGCATTTTGTTCAGGACAACGCCCAGGATGTTGGCTTTGCCTTTTTCCAGGAGGGATTTAGCCTGCCGGGCTTCTTCGGGGCTGACTTCTCCGCTGGCCAGGACGAGGACGACTCCATCTACTTTGCTGCCCATGATGGCGGCGTCGGTGACGACCAGGACGGGAGGCATGTCGAGGAAGATGTAATCATAGTCTTCATCGACTTCTTCCAGCAGGTCCATCATGCGGGAAGATCCCAGGAGTTCTGCCGGGTTTGGCGGTATGGGGCCGCTGGTCACGATATCGAGATTTGGAAAGATGTTTTTCTGGATGACCTGATGAAGGGGTATGTTTTCGGCAAAGCAGTTGGTCAGTCCTTTATTGGGTAGTTCGAACCGTCGGTGCAGTACGGGCTTTCTCAGATCGCAGTCGATGAGAAGGACTTTTTTATTATCCTGTCCCATGACGATTGCCAGGTTTGCCACGGTCGTCGATTTTCCTTCATTAGGCAGGGCCGATGTAAAGGCCACGGCTTTCAAGTCCTGACCTGCCCCGGAAAACTGCAGGTTCGTCCGGATAGAGCGATAGGCTTCGGATATAGGGGACCGGCTGTCATATTGTGTAATAAAATCTATTTCCGCCATAGTTTATCCCTCCATTTTCTCCAGAAACTTTCGCTTTGATGTTCATAACGCATATTGTCTGCATCGGGCACCATTCCCAGTACGGGAAGTCCCAGTTCTTTTTCCACATCTTCTGCCGTGCGGATCTTGCGGTACAGCAGGGATTGTGCCACAACGCCACCCATACCGAGAAGCAGGCCCAGGATTGTGGCAATGGCCATGGTAAGCAACTTGCGGGGTTTAATTGGTTTTTCCGGCAGTGTCGCTGCATCGACGACCTGTACTTCATTCGGGACCATGACTTCGGCTACTTTGGCTTCTTCCAGCCGTTTGGCCAGCATGACGTAGATTTCGTTGGCCACATTGGCATCCCGTTTGACCCTGACGAATCCCTGTTCTTTCTTAGGGAGGCTGGATATGATGGCATTATTCTGGGCATCCATCTGGTCGAGGGCTGTCTTTTTGCTCTGTGCCACGGCGATGGCCGCTTCGTTCTTGAATTTATCTGCCAGCAGCCCCTGCTGTACGGCATTGCTGGACGGGGCCTGCTGGGAGACGATATTCCCTATTTCCGTATCGAGGCTGGCTTTGGTCGTAGCAATCTGGTTATTGATTTCCTGCATCTTCGGGTGTTCGTCCGTGTATTTGCCGACATAACCGGCTTTCGTCGCTTCCAGCTGTGCCAGCTGTGTCTTATACTGCTGGATGGCCGGGCTGTCGGCAATGGATACGCCAGCAGAACTCAGCTGTTCATTGACACTATTCAAGCCAGCCTGGGCTGTTTCCAGATTAAGCTGGTTTTCGGCTTTGGCTTTATCGACGATGTTCAGTTTTTCCGTCAGCTGTTTCATCTGATCATCTGTGGAATACATCTTATTGGCCGACTGATACTGCTGCAGCTTGTTTTCGGCATCATTCAGCTCTCCCTTGGATGTCCCCAGACGCTGTTCGAGAAATTCCCGGGTCCGCCGCTGTTCATCGTGGGACAGTTCCGTCAGGCGGTTCATAAATCCCTGTACTAACAGTTCGTTTGCTTTCTGTGCCTGCTCCGGTGTCTTACCGGTCACATCGACTTCCAGTATTTCCGTGTCCTTATAAGGTTTGGTAATAATATGGCTCTTGACATAGGCTTCGTACGTCGGCAGTTCGCCGCTGCTGTTCCGTTCTTCCGTCTGTTCAATGACGGGCAGGACGACGTTGCGGCTCTTGAGGATTTCTGCGTCGGTCATCATGCGCTGTTTATCGTTGGCCGTATTGCCGCCCGTGACCTTGGACATGATCGAATCAGCAAGGCCCTGGTCCTGCTTGATGCGCAGCAGTGATGTAGACTGGTACACCGGCGGCGCTACGACCAGATAGAGACCGCCCAGAGCCATGCAGACCGCTGTCACGGCAGCGACTTTCTTTTTTTCCTGCCATATGGTTTCAAAAAGGTCTTTTAAATCAATCGTTATTTCTTCCACTCTGTTCAACTCCTGGGATAGAAATCAGTTATCCATGTTATCTTTTGCTTCGGTAATCATATAAATACTGCTGAAGATAGGCGCAATATCGCGGGCAAAGTCGATGCGGTGGTTCTTGGTCAGATAGAGGATATCGCCTTCGCGCATGACATAGTTCTGCGACATATCGCCGGTCTTGAGCATATTGTTCAGATTAATGGGAATCAGCGATTTGGGCTGATCCTGATGGATGAGGAAAATCTTTTTCTTGGCCGTATCGCGGGTAAATCCCTGGGCCGCCCCGATAGCATCCATGACAGTATGGGATTTTTCCAGTTCCACCGCACCGGGCTTTTTCACTTCGCCAAAAACGTAGACCCGCATGCGTCCCAATTTCGTCAAATTCACCGATACGTCCGGATCGACGATGTATCGGGACAGTCCCTGCTGCAGTATCTGGGTAAACTGAGAAACGGTCATGCCTTCGGCATGGATTTCTCCTACGAGAGGAAAGGATACATTGCCGTCCGGCCGGACGACGAACGGCGTCTGATTGGTCTGTGTATTCCCCAGGTCCTGTTGCTGGGTTACTACGATATTGAGTTCATCGCCTGGCCGCATGAGATAGTCCTGCGCGCAGGCCGTCCCGGTCACGAGCATGGCCATTAGAGCGGTGGTGAGAAATGTCTTCTTCATCATATTCACATCCTATAATTCCTATAATTTCTATATGTATACTAGTGGTTCAATCTCATCTGTCATGAGCCAAATAATCGCTGCCACAGGCCTTTTTTCTTTACCTGCCAGTAATCCGGCACATCCGGATATAGGACACGATGGTTCAATATACGGGAAGCATTTTGTGTTGTTTCCAGCCATAAATCCTGCTTGTTGTGCTGCTTCTGCTGCAGGTTCCGCAGGGCATCATGCCCTTCCCTCATATCGGTCGTACGGAATTCTGTGCGATGGCCGTCACTGCCGAGGAAATGCACCATGTGATTCCGATATAGATTCTCGACATGCTGCTGTAAATGATGTCCAAAATATCCTGTAAAGCTTCCTATATTGCATTGCAGCAGGATTCCTTTTTTTGCCCAGGAAATAAGGACATCAGGGTGGTTCATCAGTTGTTCATACCGTTCCACATGAGCCAGGACCGGCTGAAAACCGCGGAGCTGTAATTCATAGATCAGACGCTCTGCCATATCCGGCTGGGACTGATCGGTCAGTTCCAGCAGAATATAGGGACTGCCGGCCAGGCAGTAGTCCCAGCTGCCTTCTTTGAGGAAACGCAGGACATCTCCATTGAGCTCGATTTCGGCACCGCTATAGATATGGATAGGCAGATGCGCCCTTTTAGCCGCTTCTGCCACCTGGGCCGTTTTCTCCTCTATTTCCTGCCATGATGGGACGTGCCCGCCCCGGTTGACATGAGGCGTGGCGATGATATCGGTCACGCCCGATACGGCAGACATATGAAGCATGGAAAGGGTCATATCCAGGTCCCTGGAACCATCGTCAATGGCAGGGATAATATGAGAATGTATGTCAATCATTTTCTATACTCCTCACTGGTACTGCCACTGCAGGCTCACTAAGGCGAAGGCGTCGTGATCGCTATGGCCGCCAGGCTGGCTGACCGATGCATAGCCGGCCGTTCCTTGGAGATACATATGGTCACGGAGCTTTTTCTGCCCCGTGAGGCCCCATTCATTGACCGACTGAGAATGCATTGTATCCCGGTCCCGTTCGATGCGCATAGCATAGAGACCGATACGGCTTTCTTTGGGCAGATAATGGCGGACGGCCGCATAGTATTTACGGGCATTTCGTCCCATATCGTCGCCCATGATGGCATCGTGGTAGGTCCAGCCATTCTGGAAATGTTGGTGACTGTACCAGCTGTCTGTCGTATGGGCCATTTCCAGGGTCATATCCCAGGAGCCATCCCGGGTCAGCGCCGGCAGGTAGAGACCAGCACGCCACGCTATATCAGCAGGCAGATAATGAGACTGGTCTTCGCCATAGAGTTCTCCATAGAGGGTCATCTTTGGCAGACGGAGACGAAAATCACCGCCGGCGATATCATTCCAGCGGTCGTCGCTGTTGTCATCATTGCGGCCATAGGTCCAATGTTTCCAGTCGGGCCAGTCCAGGCCGTTATGTTCCCCACCCAGTACGGAAATCCGGGCCAGACCGAAGGTAAAGTACGAAGCCGGGGAAAAATCGGTACGGATTCCCAGGATGCCGGCATGGTCGTAATCGGTACGGCCTGCTGCAGCGGCTTTATCGGCGCGGCTGCCTTCGAGCTGACCGTAAAATATGTGGAAATCCCGTTCTCCCAGGAAACGGAAAAATCCCCCGGTTTTACGGGGTTCATTGTAGTGAAGCTGCACCGTCGTCAGAGGGCGCATATTGTTCCCCAGTGCCAGATTGCCCGTTTCTCCCTGTCCCCAGCGAAAGGCTTCCCGGCCAATTTCCAGATTCCATATACCCATCTTCTGCTTGATATAGCCTTCTTCCAGGGTGACACTGCCTTTGTTATCCCGGTCGTAGCTGACACGGGGTCGGATGGACAACGCGAGGTTCTGATCAATATTCCCGGAAATTTCCGCTGAAAGGATGCCGTTTCCATCGCGGCCATAGGTATACCCATTCTGCTGGTGGGAAAAGGGCTGCCAGCCTGCACTCATCCCCTGTCCATAGCGATATGTTTGTTCGTTGCCGTGCAAAACGCCGGCCTGAAGGGATACGTCACGGAGTCGTACCGGGTCCTGAAGCTTATTTCCATCGAGTACCGCTAGTTCAGGTGCGACGTATTGGGCCATGGCTTCTGTTTCATCGGCCAGATAGGACGGCATGGGACGCTTCTTTGCCGTTTCCTGTGCTTCTCTTACCCAGCGGGCCAGCTGCAGACGGCTATACGGTCGGGCCCCATTGGGCATGGTTTTCAAATACCCCATGGCACTCAGCTTATCAATATAGGAATAGTAGACGCTGTCTACCGGTACATTGACGGTGACGGATGGAGCTGCCTGTACTCCCGATGTCACCGTCAGGAACAGGCAGGCCGTGCTCATCAGCCATGCGGGATATTTTATGTTCAATGTCATCGCCTCGGTCTCTTCCTGGATATACAAATTTACCCCCCGATGACATATGTCGATTACATAAGCATCGGGAGGGCGCAATAGTAACAAAATATTAAAATTTAACATTTTTTTAAAAATTTCTGAAGCTAACTCTTATCATACAAAAAATCGGCACATAATACAAGTTATCTGACATGAAAAAATCTTATGCAAAGTTAAGGTAACATCCTTATATTAGAACACATTGCGATATCTATGTAAATACGGGATTGAAAGGCAAAAAAAAAAACAAGGGCTGTGGTACCCTTTTTCTGCGATACCACAGCCCCTGTATGATTCAGCTTAGTATTCCGGTTCAATCAGGCCATATTTACCATGTTTCCGTTTGTATACGACGTTGATGGCTTCCGTTTCCGAATTGAGGAAAACGAAGAAATCGTGGCCAACGAGATTCATCTGCAGGATAGCTTCTTCTACGTCCATAGGACGGGCTGCAAATTTCTTGACCCGGGCAATTTCAAAGTTTTCTTCCGGTGCAGCCGGTCCTTCGACGAGTCCTTCATGGAAGGAGCCGCCTTTCATACGGCGTGCCAGCTTCGTTTTATATTTGTGGATCTGGCGTACCATTTTGTCGTAAACCAGATCGATGGCGGCGTACATATCGTCATTGGCTTCGACGCCACGAAGAACGACACCATCTACTTTCAAGGTGATTTCAGCAATTTTACGATCTTTTTCGACGGAAAGAAGAGCCTGGACATTGACTTCATTTTCAAAGTACTTCGTTACTTTCTTTTCATGTTTCAGTACATAGTCCTTTAATGCCGGTGTAATTTCTAAATTCTTGCCTCTTACGATTGTTGCCATACAAATCCCTTCCTTTCGTGAGAAACTTCGTTCCGGACCATCCATGCTTAAAATCCGGATATCCTGCTCCTCATATATTAAGTATTCGATATAAAAAGGTAAATTCCTGCTTGACGATGAAATATTTTTTTCGAACGGCATTCAATTTTTTACACAAATAACATTGACAAGGATTCCTATTAGTGTTAGTATACAACTCAGCAATTACATAACCTATTCATCCAGAGCAGCCGAGGGAATGGCCCTATGACGCTGCGGCAACCCCCCATAGCGGGAAGGTGCCAAGTCCAACGGATTTCTATCCGGCAGATGAAATGATTGTATACGTACCGTCAGCATCTGTTGACGGCTTTTTTATGCTATCAGCACCTCCAGGTGTATCCATTAAGGAGTTGATCTTGTGATTACCTTTGAAAACATTACCAAGACCTACGGCGGCAAAACGCACGTCCAGGCCCTGAAAGGCATCTCACTGACTATCCATGACGGCGAAATTTTCGGCATCATCGGGAAAAGTGGTGCCGGCAAATCGACGCTCGTCCGCTGCATCAATATGCTGGAAAAACCGACGACGGGCAAAGTCATCATCGACGATAAGGAACTGACGGCCATGTCCGACAGCCAGCTGCGGGCCGAACGCAAAAACATCGGCATGATTTTTCAGCATTTCAATCTGCTGTCGTCCCGTACCGTTTTTGACAATATCGCTTTTCCGCTGGAACTGGCTGGCGCTTCCAAAGAAGTCATCCGCAGCAAGGTCGATTCCCTGCTCGAACTGGTCGGCCTGACAGACCGTCAGTTCAATTATCCGTCCCAGCTTTCGGGTGGCCAGAAACAGCGTGTCGGCATCGCCCGCGCCCTGGCCAGCGATCCGAAAATCCTGTTGTGCGATGAAGCGACATCGGCACTGGATCCGCAGACGACAAAATCCATCCTGGAACTGCTAAAAGACATCAACAAACGCCTGGGCATCACCATCGTCATCATTACCCACGAAATGGCCGTCATCAAGGAAATCTGCGACCGCGTGGCTGTCATCGAAGGCGGGGTCATCAAAGAACAGGGCCGGGTCATCGACGTCTTTACCAATCCCCAGTCAGAAACGATGAAAGAATTTGTCAAATCAGTCATCAATATGGAACTGCCCGAAGGCATCAAAAAACTGGGCGTCACCAATCAGCCATCGCCGGACCGGGATATGCTCGTCCGCTTCCGTTTCAAGGGAGCCGCTACCAACGAACCACTGGTAGTCAATGTCGCCCGCAAGTTCAATCTCGATGTCAGTGTCCTCTACGGCAACATCGACTATATCCAGGATGTACCGTTCGGCTATCTGATTGTCGTCATCATGGGCGATATGAAAGCCCAGACCGAAGCGTATTCGTATATTAAGACGCAACCTATTGAAAGCGAGGTTTTAGGATATGTCCCCAGAACTCATTAAATTAATGATACAGGGTATCGAAGAAACACTGTTCATGGTGTCCATTTCTACTCTCATTGCTGCTATCATCGGTATTCCTCTCGGCATCACCCTGGTTACGACCAGCAAAGGCCACATTCTGGAAAACAGGGTAATCAATCAGATTCTCGGAACTATCGTCAATATCATCCGTTCCATCCCGTTCATCATCCTCATGGTCGCCATCATCCCGCTGACCCGCCTCATTGCCGGTACGTCTATCGGCACGACGGCAGCCTGTGTACCACTGACTATCGTTGCTATTCCCTTCCTCAGCCGGCTCGTAGAAACGAGCATCCGCGATGTCGACTTCGGTCTCGTCGAAGCGGCAGAATCCATGGGTGCTTCTCCGCTGCAGATTATCCGCAAAGTCCTGCTTCCGGAAGCACTGCCTACGATCATCAATAATATTACCGTCCTCATCGTCAACCTCATCGGGGCTTCAGCTATGGCCGGTGCCATCGGTGGCGGCGGTCTTGGGGATATCGCCATCCGCTACGGCTACCAGCGTTTCCAGGCCGATGTCATGCTGGCTACGATCATTATCCTCGTCATCGGCGTCAACCTGATTCAGGCTTGCGGCGACTTTGCATCCCGCAAGAAGAATAAAAAATAAAAGGAGTGTCTGTATCATGAAATCATTCATCAAAAAGGCCGTAACACTGGCGGCCCTCGCTACACTGTGCGTTTTTGCCGCCGGCTGTGGCAGCAGTGACAACAATTCCAAATCGGCTTCTTCCGACAAAAAAGAAATCACCGTCGGCGTCACACCGGGCATCCATGCGGAAATCATGGAACAGGTCAAAAAAGAAGCTGCCAAACAGGGCATTACCATTAAAATCATGGAATTCTCTGATTATGTAACTCCCGATGTCGCCCTCTCCAATAAGGAAATCGACATGAACTCGTACCAGCATAAACCGTATATGGACAACCTGGTCAAAGACAAGGGATTGAAAATCGTTTCTATCGGCCAGACCGTCGTAGCACCTATCGGCCTCTACTCTCACAAAATCAAGAGCCTCGATGACGTAAAAGACGGCATGACCGTAGCCGTTCCAAACGACCCGACCAACGGTGCCCGCGGCCTGCTGCTGCTCCAGAAAGCCGGTTTCATCAAGATTAAAGATGGCGTAAAATATCCGACACCGCAGGATATTACGGAAAATGCAAAACATCTCCAGATTAAAGAACTGGAAGCCGCTCAGATTCCCCGTTCTCTCGATGATGTTGACTTTGCCGCTATCAATACTAACTATGCAATGGATGCCGGCCTGAACCCTGTAACGGATGCCCTCCTGCGGGAAGACAAAGATTCGCCGTATGCTAATATCCTCGCCGTCCATGAAGATGACAAAGATAATCCGACGCTGAAGAAAATCGTCGAAATCTATAATTCTGATGTCATCAGGAAATATATCGAAGAACATTACAAAGGTGCCCTTATTCCGGCATTTTAATGTGTGAAAGAAAAGACGATCCCCACGAAACATGCATGTTTCGTGG
>NZ_DGRS01000083.1:14404-14845 GCF_002391155.1 Megasphaera sp. UBA4382
TTCGTGGGGATCGTCTTTTCTTTCATCAAACTTCAAACTCTCTCTCCCTTACACTTTCTTTCCCTCTTCTATCAGTTTACGGCATTTGAGTTGTCGGCCGCTGAGTTCTTCTACGTAGCTGTACAGCAGGTGTTCCAGGAATGCCAGTTGATTCCGGGGGAGCCGTATGGTATCTGTCTTTTGCCAGGAATAGGTTAAAAGAGTCTGCCAGAGCTGACGGACGGCTGACGGCAAAGGGACGGGCTGCATGTCTTCTCTTTCATCGGACAGGTAATAGGTCTTTCTGCCATCAGTCCCTGGTCCCATATACACCTGAGCGGCCGCTGTATCGGGCATATAGCCGGCACAGGCCGTCAGCTGCCATCCGGCGATGATGGTCGCTACGCGGACGTTGCGGCTGGCAATGGCCCGGCTGTAACAGCCGATGAGCTCATATATCCG
>NZ_DGRS01000083.1:14907-23366 GCF_002391155.1 Megasphaera sp. UBA4382
TTCGCCAGCCGGTATAATGGCCAGCACCATTTCCACAAACATCTGGGTATAGACGTAATAGTCCCAAGTCAGGGCATCGAGAATCGTACTGCGATGGCTCTCGTATTCTCCCATAAATAGGACGTGATCCCGTTCCCAGGAATCAAAGGTAATGGGAGAAAAGACCATAAAACTGCCAAATCCCTGATTATATCCCTTTTTCCCTTTAGGCGCATAGACGTAGAGGATGCCCGATTCTTTTGTGAATATGGTCAGCTGCAGCTGCCGGGACCGGCCTTTCTGCAGGCGAAGGATGATGCCTGTATAGGCCCGGGTCTTCTGCATGGGACCGTAGGAATTAGTCCTTCTGTTCATCCGTTCCTTCCCCTTCTGTATCATCTGCCGGCGGCATAGGCACGGCCTTTATCCGGGCAATGCGGAACCCTTGTACTTCCAGCACACTGAATTTGTATGATCCGATGACGACTTCTTCACCTACGTTCGGCGTATGGCCCAGGAGATAAAAGACGTAGCCGCCGATTGTATCGGTATCGACATCTTCTTCCACCGGGATATGGAGCATTTCTTCTACATCTTCCAGGAGCACCGTGCCGTCAAATTCGTAGGCACCATTGGGAAGAGGCTGGATTTCTTCCTGTTCCGACGAATGTTCGTTCCGGATATTGCCTACCAGTTCTTCCAGAATATCTTCCAGCCCGATGAGGCCGACAGTGCTGCCGTATTCATCGACAACCGTCGCCAGATAGGTACGGCGGGCCCGCATGAGCTGCAGGAGCTGTGATGCCGGCATGATTTCCGGTACCATGAGGATAGGCCGCTTGATGAGGCGGAGATTGCTCCGTTTGTGAATATACAAATCCATGAAATCCTTAATATGGATCAGTCCCAGGATATGGTCCTTATCTTCTGTACAGAGGGGATAGCGCGTATGGCGGGACTGACGGATGGTTTTCAGGTGCTGGTTCATCGTTTCTTCTACATAGAGGCAGACGATTTCCTGACGGGGCACCATGATTTCCTTGGCCAGACGGTCGGCAAAATCAAAGACGTTGCCAATGAGTTCGCTTTCCACCGGGTCTATTTTGCCTTCTTTGTGGCTGGCCGTGATGAGCATGCGGATTTCATCTTCCGAATGAGCCATATCGATTTCATTGGTCACGTCGAGATTGCGGTTTTTGAGAAGTCGCTGCCCCAGCCAGTTGCCAAAGATGATGAAGGGATAAAACAGGCGGCTGGCAGAGTAAAGGAAATGGCTGACCCGTTTCAGTCCTCCTTCGGCCCGCTGCAGGCCAATCGATTTGGGGATCAGTTCGCCAAAAACCCACAGGCAGATGCAGACCAGGAGAATGACACAGATATACAGGATACCGACGGCCCAGAGCGGTATCCATCCGTGCAGCAGGGGAAATGCCTCATACAGTACATAAAATACGACAGCTCCCGCGGCCATACCAGAAATCACCATGCCCAGCTGAGCCATGCCGAGGAAAATAGCCGGTTTTTCATACAATTTTAATAAAAACCGGGCCTTTGTATCGCCGTCTCTCACCATTTCTTCAATGGATTCGCGGCGCAGCTGTACGAAGGCAAATTTACCAATAACACAAAAAACGCTCAGCAGAATGGAAGGCACAAGAAGCAGCAAATACTGTGCTATGTGTCCCAGCTCTGGTTCCATCATATATCGCTCCTCTGCTTACTCATTTTTATACCCGAATTCACTCAGCGCGGACGGCTTGTTGCGCCAGTCTTTTTTGACTTTGACCCAGATATCGAGGAATACGGACGATCCCAGGACGTGTTCGATTTCCTGACGGGCCAGACGACCTACTTCCTTCAGGATAGTGCCGTTCTTTCCGATGACGATGCGCTTCTGCGAGTCCCGTTCGACGTAGACCGTGACCCGGATATAGACTTTATTATGGCCCCGGTTCTTCATTTCTTCTACGTACACAGCGATGGAATGCGGTACTTCGTCGCGCAGGCACTGGAATAATTTTTCCCGTACAATTTCTGCGGCCAGCAGTCGTTCCGGCTGGTCGGTAATCATGTCATCGGGGAAATATTTCGGACCTTCTGGCAGGATTTTTTTGAGTTCATCCACGACGGCATCGACATTATCCCCTGTAAGAGCGGAAATAGGTATAATCTGGGCAAAATCAAAGAGGGCATTGTATTCGGTAATTTTGTGCAGAATTTCTTCCCGGCTCATGAGGTCCGTCTTATTGATGACCAGGAAAACAGGTACTTTCGTGCCTTTGAGCTTATCCAGGACGAACAGGTCGCCGGGGCCCTTTTTTTCATTTCCCGATATGAGGAACAACACGGCATCAATATCCTGCAGGGATTGATAGGCCGCTTCATCCATGAACTCACCCAGTTTATGGTGCGGTTTGTGGATTCCCGGCGTATCGAGGAATACAATCTGGCATTCTTCGTCTGTATGGATGCAGAGAATCCGGTTCCGCGTCGTCTGCGCTTTATCCGATACGATAGAGACTTTCTGTTTAATGATGTGATTGATCAGGGTCGATTTACCGACGTTCGGTCTGCCGACGACGGCAACAAATCCCGATTTAAATGTATCTTCCATAATTATGTTATTACCTTTCTTATATATGTATATAGAGTTAGCGGATGCCAGGCTGTGATCAGGCCATGGACGATTCATCAAAGGTCAGCGGCAGGAGTTGCTGCAGCGTGAACGTTTCATACGAATCGTCAGGTCGGGCCAGGATGATTTCAGGAATGGCAAATTCTGCCATGACCTGACGGCAGGCACCACAGGGCGCTGTGAGGTCCTTGCTGTCACCGGTGATGACCAGCGCCGCAAAACGCCGACAGCCACAGGCCACGGCGTGAAAGATGGCATTCCGTTCGGCACAGATAGTGAGCCCGTACGAAGCATTTTCCACATTGCAGCCCGTATATACCGTGCCATCTTCTCCCAGCAGGGCTGCCCCTACGCGGAAATGGGAATAGGGGGCATAGGCTCGTTCCTGTACTTCCCTCGCTGACCGGATGAGGCGGGCAATCGTCATTTCATCGGTCATCAGAGTTCTTCTCCTTCGCGGACGTAGCCAAGGCGCTGGAGAATAAATTCTTCTTCTTTGCGCATTTCCGCCTTGTCATCCGGTTCCATATGGTCGTATCCCAAAATGTGGAGCATGCCATGGATTGTGAGGTATGCCAGTTCCCGTTCAAAGGAATGACCGTATTCTTCGGCCTGTTCCTGAACCTTTTCCAGTGAAATGACAATATCTCCGAGAAGCGCCGTATCGGGTCCATCATAGCCATCGGCTTCACCTTCATTAAGGGCAAAGGACAGGACATCCGTCGGACGATCGATATTGCGGTACTGTTTATTCAGCTGATGGATGTATTCATTGTGACAGAGCAATATGCTGATTTCCGCATTGGGTCCCAGTCCGTAGACCAGGGCAGCTTCATCACATACCCGTTCGATTACCTGTTCATATCCATCTTTGCGGAATGCTTCATCTTCGTAGTTAATGTTGATTTTCATAATACAGAACTCCTCTCGTCATTCCTTTTTATAAAAAGACTCATAGGCGCGTATGATCCGTCCGACCATATCATGACGGACGACATCGGCATCGGTGAAATGAACCATGCCGATACCCGGTACATGAGCCAGTACCTTTTCTGCTTCGGTCAGGCCGGAAAACTTGCGGTCTGCCAGATCGATCTGCGTATTGTCCCCGTTGACGACGACCCGGGAATGATTTCCCATACGGGTGAGGAACATCTTCATCTGTTCCCGCGTCGTGTTCTGGGCTTCATCGAGTATGATAAACGATTCTTCCAGCGTACGGCCGCGCATGTATGCCAGAGGGGCCACTTCAATGATATTACGGGCAATGAGCTTCTGGAACTGGTCAAAGCCGAACATGTCTGCCAGGGCGTCATACAGGGGCCGCAGATAGGGATCGATTTTTTCCTGCAGATCGCCTGGCAGAAATCCCAGTTTTTCCCCGGCTTCGACAGCCGGACGGGTGAGAATGATCCGTTCGACTTCCCGGTTTTTCAGATAAAAGGCAGCCAGGGCTACAGCCAGATAAGTCTTGCCTGTGCCGGCCGGTCCGATTCCGAATGTCACCAGATTCTTACGGATCGAATCGACGTAGCGTTTCTGTCCGGCCGTCTTCGGTTTGATCAGCCGGCCTCTGGCAGAAATGCTCACGGTGTCACTGTAAATGTCGTGAAGCAGCTCTTCCTGTCCCTGGCGGATCAGGTCGGCCGAATAGCGCACGTGCTGGGTCGTAATATATGTATTTTCCCGGTTGAGGTAACGCAGTTCAGAAAATACTTGGGCTGCCTGGCTGACATCCGGTTCCGGACCGGTCAGGATAACTTCATTTCCCCGGGCAGCAATACGACAGCCGGGAAATTCTTTCTGCAGGGTCCTGAGAAATTCGTCTTTCATCCCCAATACGGCTTTGGCTTCTGTCATATCGATAAAGGTCAGTCTTTTTTCTATAGACACGCTTTAAGTCTCCTTTTAGTCTTTCGTCATGAATTTACGCACGGCTTTGCCGCCGAGATAGTCACACTTTTTCCCCTGCCAGGTATCTTTCCGCAGGAGAGCCGCATCGATCATATCGCGGATTTTCCACCAGCCCATACCCCAGTTGGCAAATTCTGTCGCTTCTTTTGGGGCTCTTCCGATGAGACGCTGGAATACGATATCGGGACGGCTGTATTCGAGGAAAGTAACGACCCGGTCTACATATTCTTCGACAGGGACCAGCATGATATTTCCCTGATGATACCAGTCGGCCAGTACGGTATTTTTAATGACGTACAGGGCATGCAATTTAACTTCGTCGCTGCCGAGGGCCGAAATGATTTTTGCCGTTTCCACAACATCGTCCATCGTATCCCATGGGAGATCCAGGATGACGTGGGTACAGGTACGGAACGGATACTCCCGCATCATCATCATGGCATCAATGTATTCTGCCAGCGTATGGCCGCGGTTGATTTTCTGCAGCGTCTTGTAGTTTGCCGTCTGCAGGCCGAATTCGACGAGGATATCGACACCGTATCTTTCCTTGATTTCCGCCATATAATCGAGATATACCTTGTTGATGCAGTCCGGCCGCGTAGCTACGGCGATACCGACGATATCGGGCTGACAGGCCTGGATCAGGTAATCCCGGAATGTCTCCGGTGGCAGGTAGGTATTGGTAAAATTCTGAAAATAGGCTATGAATTTCTTTGCTTTATATTTCGGCTGGATGTGGGCAATATTCTGCTCTATCTGTTCCTGAATCGTCACCGAAGCCGGCAGATTTTCATAACCGGCGCCGATGGATCCACAGTAAACGCAGCCCCTCACTCCCAGTGTACCATCCCGGTTCGGACAGGTATCGGGAATGCTGATCGGCAGTTTATATACCTTTTCTCCATATGTTGCTTTTAAATAAGAAGAGTATACGTTATATCGTTCCATGACAATCCTTTCCTGTATCTTCTGTCTCCTGCCGTCCATCCGCTGCTGCCGCCATCATCTGCCAGGATATGCCTTCATCGTCTTTGAAGGAGATGATCCAGGCGTGACCGGCTGGTGCATGGCGATAGCAGGACAGGGCTTCTTTCGTCCTGTCACACACTGGCCAGATGCGATAACGCATTTTAATATCCCGCCAGTTGGTAAACCGGTAGTTTCCTATATACGGGCGAAGCCGTTCTTCTTCGCGGAACAGCCGGTCCGTATCCTTCCGCGGCGCTTCCTGCCAGCCGAGAAAGTCTGGCAGCAGGCGGAACCGGAAGGTAATCAGCATGTCGAGGGACAACAATTCCTTTAGTACCCTATGAGCCGGTGCGGGAACACGGGCATCGTGACAGATGAAATCCCAGAGGAAGTGGCAGAGGGCTTTATCGGCCACGGCGATACGGTCATTGCCGGCTTTCAGCCAGGACCGGGTCATGGCTTCATAGAGCCGGAATATATTGTCTGCATAAAACCGCTCCAGATAACGCAGGGTATAGAAAAATTTTCCTGAATTATAGGTCCGTTCGAATACATCTTCCAGCACTTTCAGGAACTGCACCTTTTCATAAGGGAGCCAGGTCGTGGCCAGTACTTCATAAGGGCCGCACGGATCATAGCGGTAATCATCGGGATAGTCGCGGCGGATACCCGATCCTTTGAGCAGCTTGAGGAAGCCAATCTGGAGTTTGTCCGGCCGCAATGCATAAATATCGTTGAACGACTGCTGCAGATGGTCATAATCTTCATAAGGCAATCCTACGATCAAATCGAGATGGAGGTGCATCGTATGGAGGGACGTCAGCTTCTTCATGATGGCCGTAATGCGGGGCCAGTCATTGTGGCGGTGAATCGCCTTCAGCGTCGGTTCATATGTAGACTGGATGCCCATTTCCAGCTGGATCCGTCCTTTCGGGGCCCGGGCCAGCAGATCCAGATCGTCATCGGTGAGGACGCCCGGTTCAATCTCGAGATGGAAATTGACCGGCTTCTGCACGTGAATCATGTATTCGATGAGGGGCCGGTGATGACGGGGATTGCAGTTGAATGTCCGGTCCACGAATTTTACCTGGTGGACCCCGGCGGCGACGAACTGCTCCAGTTCAGACAGGACCAGCGGCACGGAGCGGAACCGGACCGTATCACTCATGCCGGACAGGCAGTATTGGCAGTGGAACGGGCATCCCCGTGAGCTTTCATAATAGATGATTTTATGGGCCAGCTGGCTGAAATCTTCACCTTCGTAGGGAAAAGGCAGGGTATCCAGGTCCGCTACTTCGGCAAACACTTCATTTCCCCGTATCTCCCCTGCCACACGGCCCAGGACGCCGGGAATATCCGTACCGTCGCGGCCTTCTTCCAATGCGCGCAGGAAAGCCGGTACGATGCGTTCTCCTTCTCCCTGAAGGACGTAGTCGATATCGGGATGGTCGTCGAGGACTTCCCGGGCAGTATACGATACTTCCGGTCCTCCTACGAAGATGCAGACATGGGGCATGACCTGGCGGATCAGCGTGATGATGCGGCAGGTCATTTCTATATTCCAGATATAACACGAAAAGCCGATGACTTCTGCATGGAACTGGTAAATATGGCGCAAAATGTCATAGGCATTGTGATTGATCGTATATTCTGCCGTTACTACATCCGTGCGTCCGGCATGGAGGCAGGCCGTGCGCAGGCAGCGCAGGGCCAGGGATGATTGAACGTATTTAGCATTTAATGTCGTAAGAAGCGTCTTCATGAAATAGTCCTTTATCAATAGTGTATATATAAATTATACTACAAAGGCCGTCGGACGTGAAGAAAAAGCCATATAAAACAAACCAGCCCGGTAACTGGCCGGGCTGGCAGAAATGTGTCTGTACTTATTGTACTTTCAGGCCGGAGCGATGGAGCGCCATGACAATCGGCGTAACGATGAGGCCCGAAACGATGGCTTCAGGAATGCCGTTGACGACAGTGATCCCGGCCATGATATTGAAAACGTTAGCCAGGGTAATGCCGTGTGCTTCGGCATAGGGCATGCCGACGATAGCCGTAAAGGATCCGAGGAACATGACCGTATGGCAGACCGTCGTGACAACAGCCGTTACGGCAACACGGGCAACTTCACGGATTTTCAGGTGCTTGTACAATTCATAGGCTACGACACCGATCATAATACGCGGTACGATGCAGATGAAGGCGTCTGCCACGATGCTGTACTGTACGGCAAACATCAACAGGGCACTCGGTGCCTGCAGCGTACGGATGAACGAAAACAGACCGAACATGAAACCGACAATCATACCGACGCGGCGTCCTGCGGAGATGCTGCCGATGATCGTCGGAATGTGAAGAATGGTCGCATTCATGATGATCAGGGGAATGAAGCCATATCCGGTAAGTCCCAGAAAAATGGTAATAGCCGACAGAAAACCGGCAACCGTAAGCTGCCGTACACTCATGAACTGATGCTGCCCAGGTAACGTTTTTACTTTTTCCATATGAAATTCTCCTCCGTTCTTACTCCCGCTTCCTCATGGGATATAAGTCGTAACAAAAATTTGTGTCCTCATGTCGTGGAAGCCACGGTTCAGCTCGTCGTGGATACTGACCAGCCCTTTGTTTCACGACCCTCTGGCACTTTGCATAGTTTAGCATAGAACGGACCATTTGACAATAGATTTTTTCTAAAATTCGTGAAAAAAATAACGTATAACGACAGCAAAAAAGAGAGTTCCCTCATAGATGACCTATAAGGAAAAACTCTCTTTTATACGAGCCTGTATGATTATGCTTCGGCTTCAACCGGGTAAACGCTGACTTTCCGGTTGTATTTGCCAGCACGTTCAAAAGCAACTTTACCAGCAGCCGTAGCAAATAACGTATCATCTTTACCGATGCCTACGTTCGTGCCCGGATGGAAGTGAGTGCCGCGCTGGCGAACGATGATGTTGCC
>NZ_DGRS01000025.1:0-5062 GCF_002391155.1 Megasphaera sp. UBA4382
AGAAGGCGTTGAGGCCCATGCCGGGTGCCAGAGCGAAGGGATAGTTGGCAAAGGCAGCCATAAAGACCGTACCCAGACAGGAAGCCAGGGCCGTTGCCGTAAGGACAGCGCCCTTATCCATGCCGGTGATGCTTAAAATTGCCGGATTGACGGCCAGAATATAGGCCATGGTCATGAATGTCGTGATACCGGCCAGCATTTCTGTCCGGGCTGTCGTGCCATTAGCTGATAAATGGAATAGCCGGTCCAGAAAACCAGTTTCAGTTTGCATAGTGTATCTCCTTTCAATAAAAACATAAGGAATATAAAAACATATACTTTATTATAAATTGATTGCTCTCAATGGGCAACAAAAAACTTATATATGTGAGAGGAAGATGAAAAAAAGGTTTTCGGGAAAAGAAAGAGACTGCCTGGAAAGACAGTCTCAATCGTGTTATTCTTTTATGGCTTCGTTTAAACGGACTCCGTTGAGAAAGGGAAGGGTCGGTTTTTCTTTGGGATCGACCGGTTCGCGGATGCTTTCAAAGGTCGTCGTGAGCATCAGCTTCAGGCGGTTGGTCTGATTGACCGAGCTGGCACTGGGATCGTAGTCGATGGCGACGATATTCGTTTCAGGAAATGCCGCTTTCAGGGTCTTGATCATGCCCTTGCCGGTCACGTGGTTGGGCAGGCAGGCCCAGGGCTGGAGGCAGACGATGTCTTTGGCCCCCCGTTTGATCAGGTCGATCATATCCCCGGTCAGGAACCATCCTTCGCCGGCTTCATGGCCGAGAGACAGGAATTTCTTCGCGTCTTCGGCGATGTCGTAAATTGACGTGATGGGATCGAAATGGCGGCTCCGGGCTACGGCTTCCCTGTAGGGCTTGCGGTACCACTCCAGCAGCTTCACGAAGGATTTGCTCTTGAAGTTGTTCCACCAGCTGCCAGACAAATGGCTGTAGCGGAACTGGTCGTCGAGGAGACCGTAGAAGAAGAAGTCAGCCAGACCGGATACGATGATTTCCCCGCCTTCTTCTTCAATCATGCGCACAATGTGGTTGTTGGCAATGGGATGGAATTTGACGTAAATTTCCCCGACAAGACCGATACGGGGTTTCTTTTCGTCGGTCATATCGATGTTATCGAATTCCTGGACCATGGCGCGGATATTCTTCACGAAGGTGGAACGGTCGGCCTTTTTCAGGTCGGCCATGCATTTATCCTGCCATTTTTTAAACAGGGCTTCGGCCGTACCTTTTACCTTTTCATAGGGACGGGTCCGGTACAGCACCTGCTGCAGCGTATCGCCGTAAATCATGCCCATGACCAGGCGGTGCCAGAAGCCGATATGGGGCTGGAATCCCGGCTGCTTGTTCAATCCCTTGAGATTCAGGGACAGGATGGGGATGTCGCCCAGATTGGCGTCGGCCAGGGCTTTTCGTATCATGCCGATGTAGTTGGTAGCACGGCAGCAGCCTCCCGTCTGGGAAATCATGACGGACGTATGTTTCAGGTCGTATTTGCCCGATTTAAGCGCCGTAATAATCTGGCCAAGGGACATGATTGCCGGATAGCAGGCGTCGTTGTGAATATACGCCAGGCCGGTGTCGATTGCCTTCTGTCCCTGGTGATGGATCATTTCCACCCGGTATCCTTCATAATCGAAAGCCGGTTTGAATAAGGGGAAATGAATCGGCGTCATAGACGGTGCAAGGATGACATCCTTTGCCTTGTCTTCTTTTGTGAAGACAGCCTTTTCGTACGTATAGGGTTCGGGCTTGTTCGAAATGGGTTTGCGGTGGTTCATGACGAACAGGAGAGACCGCAGGCGGATGCGGATAGCACCGAGGTTGGAGCCTTCGTCGATTTTCAGCAGCGTATGGATTTTATGTCCGTGTGCCAGAATTTCCTGCACCTGATCGGCGACGATGGCATCGAGGCCGCAGCCGAAGGAATTCAGTTCCACTAGTTCCAGGTTGGCATGCTGTTCGACGTACTGGGCCGCCCGGTAGAGGCGGGAGTGATAGGACCACTGGTCTACGACTCGCAGGTGGCCCGGGAATTGTCCCAGCGGTGCCACTCCGTCTTCGGTGAGGACGGCAAGGCCCAGGCTGTTGATGAGTTCGGGAATGCCGTGATTGATTTCCGGATCGACGTGATAGGGGCGTCCGCAGAGGACGATAGCCCGTTCGCCTTTTTTGGCGAGCATGTCCAGCGTGGCTTTGGTCATGGCATAGTATTGCTGCTTATACGCTTCTTCTTCTTTCCAGGCAGCTTCACAGGCCTCTTTGATTTCGCCTTTTTCCAGTCCCCATATGCGGAGTTCGTCCTGCAGGCGCGGGACAATGCGTTTGGGGTCGTGGAGCGGCAGGAATGGGCACAGGTACCGTGTATTCGTATCGCTCAGCCGTTCGGCCATGTTATTGCGGATGACTTCCGGGTAACTCATGACCATGGGGCAGTTGAACGTATTGTCTTTACTGCCTTCTTTGGGCCCGTTCTGGATGCAGGGATAGAAGATGCGATCGACCCCTTTTTCCAGCAGGTTTTCAATATGGCCGTGGACAAGTTTGGCCGGATAGCAGGCAGAATCGGAAGGAATCGTTTCCATGGCCTTTTCAAAGAGCTTTTTAGACGAAGGATCGGATAAGACGACGCGGTATCCAAGGTGGGTGAAGAAGGTAAACCAGAAGGGATAATCTTCATACATATTGAGCACGCGGGGAATGCCTACGGTACCGCGGGGAGCGTTTCCTGCTTCCAACGGCTTATAGTGGTTGAACAGGCGGTTGTACTTTACCTTGTACATATTCGGCAGAGACTTGCGTTTTTTAGCCGACGAACTGGCAGCGCCCCGTTCACAGCGGTTCCCCGTTATGAAAGACCGGCCGTCATTAAAGGTATTGACCGTGAGCAGACAATTATTGGTGCACAAACCACAGTGGCGGATCGATGTCGTGACTTTGAGGCCGTCCAGGTCTTCCCGGCTGAGGAGCGTCGATGTAGTGTGATCTTCGTGATAGGTATTCTTGCAGATCAGTCCCATGCCGAAAGCGCCCATGAGGCCGGCAATAGCCGGGCGGATGACGTGGCGGCCCAGAAGCTTTTCAAAGGCGCGCAGCACGGCGTCATTATAGAACGTACCGCCCTGGACTACGATGTGCTTGCCCAGTTTGTCTGGATCTTTTACTTTGATGACCTTGTACAGGGCATTTTTGATGACCGAGTAGGAAAGGCCGGCGGAAATATCGGCGAGGGTCGCCCCTTCTTTCTGGGCCTGTTTGACCTTGGAATTCATGAATACGGTGCAGCGGGAACCCAGGTCGATCGGGCTTTTGGCAAAGAGTGCCGCTTTGGCAAATTCTTCGATGGATAAATTCAGCGATTTGGCAAAGGTATCGAGGAAGGAGCCACAGCCCGATGAGCAGGCTTCATTGAGCAGGATGTCTTCGATGTGGCCGTCCTTCAGGCGGCTGCATTTCATATCCTGTCCGCCGATATCAAGGATGAAATCGACATCAGGGCAAAAATGGGCAGCGGCCTGATAATGGGCTATCGTTTCTACTTCACCCAGGTCGATGTGCAGGGCTTCCTTCAGCAGAAATTCGCCATATCCGGTTATACCCGATTTGGCGATGAAGGCCCCTTCCGGCAGGAGCCGGTAGATTTCGGCAACGATTTTCTGGGCTGCTTTCAGTGGGCTGCCTTCATTGTTCTGATAATGAGAATAGAGAATTTTGTTGTCTTCACTCAGGAGGACGGCCTTGATTGTCGTGCTGCCTGCATCGAGGCCGAGATAACATGGGCCACGGTACGATGAAAGGTCGGCTCTGGGGACCGTATGCTCGCTGTGGCGGCGGTTGAATTCGTCAAATTCTTCTTTAGACGCAAAGAGAGGTTCCACCCGGTCCGACTGTGCCAGAGACGATTCGTCTACATTTTTCAGCTGCCGCATGAGATGCATGAAGGAGAGCGGTTTTTCTTTAAAACTGCCAAGAGCCGCGCCGATGGCGACATAGACCTGGGCGTTTTCCGGCGCAACGACCTGATCGTCGCGCAGATGCAGCGTCCGGGAAAATTGCTTGCGCAGCTGGGGAAGGAAGGTAAGCGGTCCGCCCAGGAAGCAGACTGTTCCCCGGATAGGTCTGCCACAGGCAAGGCCTGTAATGGTCTGCAGGACGATGGACTGGAATACGGAAGCTGCTACATTTTCCTTGCTGGCACCATCATTGAGGAGGGCCTGTACGTCCGTTTTGGCGAAAACACCGCAGCGGGCGGCAATAGGGTACAGGGTATCCGATTTTTCTGCCAGTGCATTGAGGCCGCTGGCGTCGGTGTGCAGGAGTGTCGCCATCTGATCGATGAATGCGCCTGTCCCGCCGGCGCAATTACCATTCATACGGTGTTCGTTACCACCGGTAAGATAGGTAATTTTTGCATCTTCCCCGCCGAGTTCGATGATGACGTCTGACTGGGGATGATATGTACGTACGGCTTTGGTGCCGGCAATGACTTCCTGGATAAAGGTAATGCCAAGATAGTCTGCCAGCGCAATGCCGCCCGAACCGGTAATAGCCATGGTAATCTGCCGGTCGCCAAAAATTTCATAGGCATTTTCCAGCAGATCCCAGACCTTTTGACGGATATCCGTATAATGACGGACATAGCAGGCGTGGAGGCAGTGCTTTAATTCATCGAGTACGGCGATTTTTACGGTTGTAGAACCAATATCGATGCCGATATGTAATAAATTTTTCATAGATAAACCTCACACAATTAGTCTGTAGTAGTAACTATATCTGGAAATTTGTATAGATAGAGTCTACATTATATTTTACCATATTATAAAAAAAGAGGAAGCGTTCAAATGAAATATCGTAAAAAAATAGAAAAGAGATTCCTAATAAATAATCATTAGTCGAGGAATTTGTGGTGTGTACAGAAAAAATAGAAGAAAATGCAAAAAACATATTGACAGAACGTTCAGGAAATGATAAAATCATCTACGTTATCGGCACTCGATACTGTGTGCGAGATAATCGAAATACATATGGCGGGTATGGTGAAGCGGTTAACACGG
>NZ_DGRS01000054.1:0-5366 GCF_002391155.1 Megasphaera sp. UBA4382
ATTCTGTTCACGGGCATCCTGATGGTCAAAAAAGTACGGGGCAATATTCTCTGGGGCATCCTGGGCACGTGGATTCTGGCCGTCATCTGCGAACTGGCCGGCCTCTATGTACCCAATCCGGAGCTGAAAATGTTCAGTGTCATCCCCAATCTCTCCGCCGGTGCCGCCTCGTTCGTCCCAGCCAGCATGACACCCATTCTGGGCCAGCTCGATTTCAGCAATGTATTCAGCCTTGATTTTCTGGTCGTCATGTTCGCTTTCCTCTTCGTCGATATTTTCGATACCCTGGGTACACTCATCGGTGTATCGTCCAAAGCCAACATGCTCGATGCTAACGGCAAACTGCCCCGCATCAAAGGCGCCCTCATGGCCGATGCCTGTGCCACCACCATCGGGGCCGTCCTCGGCACGAGTACGACGACGACCTTCGTCGAAAGCGCTACCGGCGTCAGTGAAGGCGGACGCACGGGCCTTACAGCCATGACGGTTGCTGTTCTCTTCCTGCTCTCGTTGTTCCTCTCGCCGATTTTCATGGCCATCCCTGCCTTTGCAACGGCACCGGCCCTGGTCATCGTCGGTTTCCTCATGCTCACTTCCGTAGCCGGAATCGATTTCAATGACTTCTCCGAATCCATCCCGGCCTACATTACCATCATTGCCATGCCGTTCTGCTACAGCATTTCCGAAGGCATCTCATTTGGCGTCATTTCCTACGTAGTCGTCAACGTACTGACCGGTGGACAAAAGAAAATCAGTCCTCTCATGTACGTCCTGGCCGTCATCTTTGTATTAAAATATATCCTGCTATAAGGAACGATAGGTCCCCTAATAAAAAACGGCAGCAACATGCACTTTCACAGTCATGTTGCTGCCGTTTTTTTGTCTCTATCGTCTGGTATGACAAGCCCATATATCAGTTCTATCCACCAAAAGCCTGACGCCACGCCGTTTCCCGTTCATCTGCCGGATTTTCCCGGACCGGTTTTTCATGTAGTACATCGATAGCCACACGGGCCATGGCCTTGGCTCCGACAAGGGCCTGTATTTTTGCATATCGGCTACCGGCAGCGGCGGCAAATTCCGGCGTATGGGCCGATATGTCATAGCCGATGCAAAGACTGGGCTGACTGACCCGGGTGATATAACTCACATTGCCCACATCGGTAGACCCTTCGGCGAAATCATCGTCTTTAATATCAAATTCTTCCCCGAGTTCACTGAAGGCGTCGGCAAAATCGACATCGAGGCGGGGATCATTGACCATATCCATGAGCAGCGGTTCATAGTGATACATAGTGAGCTTCGTTCCATGCGCATCGGATACGCGCTGTGCCAGAGCCTTGATCTGGGGCAGCATGGTCTGTTCCAGGTATTCCGTCTTCAGAGCCCGGATAGTCGCCCGCATCACCGCCCGGTCAGGAATGATATTGGGCGCCGTCCCTCCTTCGGTAATGATGGCCCCAATGATATGGCGTTCCGTAAAGGTCTGTTCCAGTTGTTTCAACTGACCGTAAAAATCGACGAGGGCATCGAGGGCATTGATTCCATGGTATGACGGGTCGGCCACATGGGCCGGCTTCCCCGTAAAGGTGAATTCCAGCGGATGGGTCGCATAAGACGTCCCTCCCAGAGTCGTCTTGTCTTCCCCGGGATGGATAATGAGCGCCGCCGTAAGAGAATCAAAGACATGGTGGGCACTCATGTAGGCTTTACTGGCCGCCGTTTCTTCTGCCGGACAACCATAGACATGAATCGTCGCCTCATCCGATGCTGCGGCTGCAAAGGCAATAGCCGCTCCCACACTCATGGCGGCAATCAGATTATGGCCGCAGCCATGGCCGATACCGGGCAGTGCGTCGTATTCGGCAAGAAAGCCGATATGTACCGGGCCGCTGCCACAGACGGCCTCAAAAGCCGTCGGGAACGCTTCGGGCACGCAATCGCCCACGGTAAATCCCGCCTCTGTCAGCACGCGGCGCAAATAGGCCGAAGCCAGGACCTCCTGCGTCCCCAATTCCGGATGACTGTGCAGATAGTCTGCTATATCCCAGATACACTGTTCTATCTCATCGACCTTGCGGTCGCTGATGTCTTTCATCGTCTTTCCATCCATATCCTGTCCTTCTTTCTTTGGAAATGTCCTTCCCGATTCGTTTCATCCCAGCACCAGCCGTGCTTTTTCTTTTCCGGCTATGAGATGGGCCGGCCGTCCCAGGGGCAGCCAGCCGTTATGGCGTCCGTGGCCGTAAGGCAGACCCCAGATGGCCGGTTTCCCCCAGCGCCGGACGTACTGTTCGATGACTTCCCGCACGGTCCATTCGCCTGCTGCCGGCTTTACGGGATGGCAGCGGGTAAATTCGCCAAAGGCAAGTCCTGCTATGCGGTCGATGAGTCCGGACTGTTCAAACTGGCAGAGCATGCGGTCGATAGCATAGGCTTCTTCCCCGATTTCTTCCAGAAACAGGATCTGTCCCTGCCCATCCAGTTCATAAGGTGTCCCTATGAGCGACGAAATGAGCATCATATTGCCACCGGCAAGATTGCCTTCTGCGTCGCCTTCGACGAGGGTTTCCAGGTGATGTCCCCGGGGCAGCCGGACCGGGCCGGTCATGGCCGGGTTGGCAAGTCCTGCCGCAAACTGTTCATACGTATAGCGCGTGGCTTTTCCACCGAGACCGGTGAGCATCGCTCCGTGGATGGTAGCCAGGCCGGACCGCTGTCGGAGAGCCGTGTGGAGGGCCGTAATATCACTGAATCCGATGAACAGTTTGGGATGGCGGGCAATGGCATCATAATCCAGGAGCGGCAGCAGCCGGGCTGCCCCATAGCCGCCGCGCATGCAGAGAATCCCGTCTATAGAGGAATCGGCAAAAAATCCGTTGATATCCCGAGCCCGCACGTCATCGCTCCCGGCCAGATATCCCCAGCGCTCCTGCACCGACTGGCCGCACTTCGTCTTAAGTCCCAGGGAATGAAGATAGGCCAGTCCCGCCTGAAAGCGCTTTTCATCGAGCGGCGCCGACGGGGCGACGATTCCCAGAGTGTCACCGGGCTGCAAGGCCCGGCCTAATGTATACTGCTGCAAGAAGACCAATCCTTTCTCACGTTTTCTCTATTTTTCAATATAGGCTTCCTTTAAATCAATCAGTCCCAGGGGACTCCAGTGATAGCCTTTGACATAAGGCTGTACGACAAAAGGCTGGGTCGTATAATAAATCGGTATGAGCACACAATCGTCGAAGAGTATCTGCTCTGCCTGATGCATGTACTCCATACGCCGCCCCGGGTCTTTTTCTTCTTTCGCTTTGCCGACTAAATCTGCATAGGCCTTGTTATGGTACTGGGCGTCATTTTCTTCGTCGGCAAATACGTCGAGGAAGGTCATGGGATCGGCATAATCGGCTACCCACGATGCCCGGGCCACCTGATAGTTTCCCTGTGTCCGCGAGGCCAGGTATACTTTGGCTTCCTGATTGGTAAGTTCCGCATGGACACCCAGATTTTCCTGCCACATGGCTTGCACGGCTTCGGCAACGGCCTTGTGCATTTCATTCGTATTAAACAGAATCGTCACGTCGGGCTGATGAGCTTCATCATAGCCGGCTTCTTTCAGGAGTTCTTTCGCTTTTTTCACATTTTCTTCCTGAAGATTCCCGCCTTCTTTGCGGAAGTCCTGACCGGTAGCCGGATTTTTCATTCCCGGCGGTACCCAGGCGTAAGCCGCTTCTTTGCGTCCCCGCACGATATGCTTCACCAGGCCTTCCCGTTCCATCGCCAGAGCGAAGGCTTTACGGACGCGGACATCATCGAAGGGGGCTTTTTGTGTATTAAAGACATAATAATAAGTCCCCAAATAGGGAGCTACCTGATAGAGTCCCATTGATTCCAGCCGCTGCTGTTCTGCCGGCGGCGGTTCTACCATCATATTGGCCTGCCCGCTTTCGACGAGGGTCAGCCGCGTAGACTGGGATTCACTGATGGGAAAATCGAGATAATCAGACCGCACATGATTCACGTCCCAGTAGGCCGGATTCTTCTTCACCACGATTTCACTGGAATGGACCCACGTTTCCAGGGTAAAGGGACCGCAGCCGACAAATCCGCTGGCATTGGCCGCCCACGTATCGGGATTGGCCCGGACGCAGGCTTCAGGGACGGGATAATAACAGTGAAACGCCGTCAGATTGAGAAAATACGCTGTCGGATTCTTCAGCCGTATCTGCAGTGTCTGGTCATCCAATGCCTTTATACCTACATCCTCTGCCATTCCTTTTTTCTTATTGTACGCTTCCGCACCGTCGATGATGAACATCATGTAGGCATTGGGAGACGCTACGGACGGATCGAGGACCCTCATCCAGGAATAGACGAAATCATGAGCCGTGATGGGAGTGCCATCGCTCCAGGTGATTCCCGGCCGCAAGTGAAAGGTATAGGTTTTTCTATCTGCTGACAGGTCCCAGCGGTCTGCCAGTGCTGGCTGGGGCTGATTGTCCTTGTCCAGCCGGGTCAGGCCTTCGAAAAGCTCGGCCTGCACGTTGGCTTCGGCCAGCCCCGTCGTCATAGCCGGGTCAAGGCTGGCCGGTTCGGCTTCCAGGGCATAACTGACCTTGTCATTTGTATCGGTGCCACATCCCGCCAGAATCAGCATCAGCAGACACAGCAGGAGTATCCATAATTTCTTCATCACCGGACCTCCTTCCCGGCATGATGGCAGGCCACCATCCGTCCCGGCATGATTTCCTGCAGGACTGGGGCTTCCATCTTACAGCGTTCATCGGCCAGCGGGCACCGGGGATGGAACACACATCCCGGCGGCGGTGCCAGCGGGCTGGGGACTTCACCGGATATACAGACCTGCCGGCGATAGTGCGGATCCGGCACGGGAACGGCCGAAATCAAGGCCTGTGTATAGGGGTGCAGCGGCGTATGATACACGGCATCACCGTCTCCCAGCTCGACGAGGCGCCCCAGATACATGACGCCGATGCGCCGGCTGAGATGATGGACCATGGCCAGGTCGTGGGCAATGAACAGGTAAGCCAGGTTGCGTTCTTTCTGCAGCCGCTGCAGCATGTTGACAATCTGGACCTGGACCGAGACATCGAGGGCCGAAATCGGTTCATCACAGAAAATGCAGTCTGGTTCCAGCGCCAGGGCCCGGGCAATGCCGACGCGCTGACGCTGTCCCCCGGAAAATTCGTGGGGATAGCGCTGGGCCGCTTCCCGGGAAAGGTCTACTTCGTCGAGCAGCTGTGCCACGCGTTGCTGCAGCTGGATCCGGGACGAACAGATACCATAGTTGCGCAGCGGTTCGGCAATGATATCTTCGACGGTCATACGCGGGTCCAGCGAAGCGTACGGAT
>NZ_DGRS01000008.1:0-9019 GCF_002391155.1 Megasphaera sp. UBA4382
AAAAAAAGAAGCCATGAAATACTAAAGCCGCCGCCAGACGATACCGGCCAGGACGATTCCCACACAACCCGTTACTATCTGAGGCCAGCTCATCATAAAGCTGAGTGTCTGCCCCACTACATCCGGTAGTGCCACTATGGCGAGGACGATGTTTATACCTCCATAGAGGATGCCCGCTTTCACGAGCGGCCCGGCAAAAAGGGCAGCCCGGCTGCGGCGGAAGCGATATACCCAGGCCATGAAGCAGGCATTGCCCAGACCGATGACAGGAATCAGGAAAACCAGTGGCAGTTGTCCCTGCAGAAATGCCCCCATAGGCAGTATCAGACCGATGATACAAGCCCGGTACGAATGAGTCTGCCAGATAGACAGAATCATGACTGCATTGAGCAGACTGCCAATAAAAAACATATTTACCGGTCCCGGCAGCGGCACGACCAGGCGGATACTCTGCAATACCAGCGCCAGTGCCAGAAACGATGCCAGCCGGACCGAAACTTTCCAACGATCTTGCATATCCAGTTCTCCCTGCCTGCTTCTGTCTTGTCAGAAGCAGGCATTTTTCTATGACCTCAACGCCGGAACGACGTTCTTGTCTGAAACGATTTTATTGACTAACTACATTGATAGGATTCCCATCGAAGAAATGACGGACGTCATCGGCTATGATATGAACCAGCCGCTGCCGCGTTTCCAAGCCTTTCCAGCCCATATGAGGTGTGAGGATTACATTGTTCATCGTATAAAGCGGGCTGTCCGCTGCCGGTGGTTCCGTTTCCTGCACATCCAGTCCTGCCCCCGCCAGACGATGCTCCTGCAGGGCTTCTATGAGTGCCGGTTCATCAATGATGGCACCGCGGGCCGTATTGATGATGCAGGCTGATGGTTTCATCAGTGCTATGGCGTCCTTATCGATAAGATGACGCGTCTTGTCCGTCAGAGGGCAGTGAATAGATAGATAGTCGCAGGTCCGGAGAACCGTTTCCAGATTCGTATAGGTAATGTGATTTTCATCCGGCCGGGGCGTACGCGTATACACGACGACTTCCATTCCGAGAACGATGGCTATGTTCATGACTTCCCTGCCAATATGACCGGCTCCAATAATGCCCAGTATTTTTCCATTGACTTCTCCATGGGGCACCATGAGATGTTCCGTAAAGTTGCGCCGGTCTCCCTTTGCCAGCATAGCCATCTGCTCTCTCATGGACGATGCCAGATTCAGGAGAAGCATAATGGCCGTGTGGGCCACGCGCTGTGTGCTGTAGGCCGGGATATTGCATACGGTAATCCCTTTTTCTCTTGCTGCCTCTACATCAATATTGTTATAGCCCGTCCCTGCTTCCACGATGAGTTTCACGCTGTCGGGAAACCGTTGTATAATATCAGACGGAACGGGCATTTCCTTCGTGATGACGGCCGCCGCCCCGTCAATCCGTTCCACAATTTCGTCCGCCTGACTGTCATCATAGACAACCGTATCAGGCGACAGGACAGAAAAGTCCAGTTTTCCATCATAATTCATCTTGGCACCATTCAGTACGACTACACGTTGGTTCATCATCATTCACTCCTTTATACCGGCTGGAATCATGCTGCATTTCTCCTATGCAGCTGCCGTATACTTCTACTACATAATATTATTGTATCCCAAAGCAGATAAAAAACAAAGAATCAAAGCAAAAAAACGGAAGCCATCCTCTGGGAACAGCCTCCGTCGTTCATTTCTATTTCCATTCTGATTGCTGGCTCTGATACCAGTCGTACGTCTTTTGTATCCCTTCTGGAAGTTCCATAGCCGGAACAATGCCCAATGCCTGTTTCAATGCATCATGACTCAGCACGGAACGAAGGATGTCTCCCGTACGCGCTTTAGTGTAGTGCACGTCGGCAGAGTGTCCGATAGCGTCTTCAAAGCAGCGGATCAAATCATTGATGCTCGTTTCTTTTCCCGTCGATACATTGAACGTGTGAAATCCTTTGAGCGGCAACGCTTGTATGATGGCATCGGCTATATCCCCGGCATAGACAAAATCCCGGGTCTGCCTGCCGTCGCCGTATACCGTAATGGCCTTGCCCATCGCCAGGAGCTTGCAGAAAATGCTGACTACGCCGCCCTCTCCTTTTTCTCCCTGACGTTCGCCATACACGTTGGCAAAGCGGAAGACCGTCGCATCAAGGCCGTACAGTTCATGATAGACCCGCAGATACTGTTCTGTCGTCATCTTCGTAATCCCATACGGCGAAGAAGGCATAAGCCGTTCCGTTTCCACCAGAGGAACATGCGGATTATCCCCGTACACAGCAGCACTGGAAGAAAACAGCACGTGATGTACATGGTAGGTCCGGCAACATTCCAGAATATGCAGGATTCCTTCCAGATTAACCTGAAGATCCATCACGGGATTGGCAACGGAAGTCGGCACTAATGTCTGTGCAGCCAGATGGATAACTGCATCAAAATCATGGCTGGCAAACAAACTTTCAAGGGAATCCGTATCCCGTACATCTCCCCGTACCAGTTCCATACCCGGCGGTACATTATCGGGTGAACCACTCGTCAAATTGTCAAAGACTACGACCTGCCTGTCTGCCATAGCATGAAGTTTTTCCAATACGTGGGAGCCAATAAAACCAGCCCCACCTGTCACTAAAAGCTTCATCATATCCCTTTTCCTTATATCAGTTTTATTATCTGATAAAATTACCAATATTTTATCATTACGAATTCTATTATACACCTCTTATAACGTAAATGGGATATGCGTTAATAAAATTTAAATTTATTTAAAGACCATCCTGATTCTGCTGATTTCCGAGGCACTTTACGAGACTGCGGATTTCATCCAGCCGGGTTTCTGTCTGCCGATTGCGGGAATGGAATTGGAGGAGTTTTTCATAATAGCCCTGTTCCTTTACCAGTTCCCGGCTTACAGCATATGACAGTTCAAAATATAGGCAGAGTACGCCTGCATAAAAATCCATGCGGGTCTTTTTGTCTTCTGTACGGATAGTCCGCATCCTTCGGGCCTGTGCCATGACAGCATCCGATATGGGCTGCTCTTTCAGCCGGGACAAATCGGTATGCCAGACATTATCCGGTTTCTCCAGATGCGTTGCATAGACGCGGAAAATGTCAATCTTATCGGCATCCCGGATTAGCTGGCAGAACTGCCTCTGCCGGGGTGTGAGCTCACAGGGGAGCTGAAAGACGTTGTGCAGTCCCACGGCCAGCCGGATTACGTCGTCTTCGGACGCATCAGTCAGGAAATCCCGGATATGGCCTTCGCCGAATAAGTACTTTGCGCCATATTTTGCATGGTCTACAGAGCGGTAATCAATGAAGGTATGATATTCCCGGAGCTGTTCAAACCGCCCGATATCATGGAGCACCCCTATGCACCAGGCAAGATTTACATCCCCGTCAGACAACGATATACCACGGGCAATATCCTCTATAATCCGGCTCACCCGCATGGAATGCTCATATTTGAGCACGACGCCGGCATCGGTATGATCAAATTTCTGAACGTATGCTGTAAAGCGCTGGATGACGCGATGGCGGTCTATGTTCATGTTCCCGCTCCTTCATAATCGCTGTGTCTGAAACAAGTCTGGTCCATAGCCTGTCCCCGGTCCATCTTATTTACCCTGTTCCTTTCCCGGGCACAGATCTTGGAGGAAACACTGGTCACAAAGTGGTTTCCTCGCCTTGCAGACACGGCGTCCATGCCAAATAAGCCAGTGATGGGCCCGGCTCCACCACTCTTTGGGAATGGCCCTCTGAAGCCCTTTTTCCACTTCAAGGGGCGTACTGCCAATGGCCAACTGAAGCCGGTTCGCCACGCGGAATACATGGGTATCAACGGCGATGGCCGGCGTATCGTATAAAATGCTTACCAGTACGTTGGCCGTCTTGCGGCCCACGCCGGGAAGTTTGACCAGTTCATCAAATGTGTGCGGTACCTCTCCATGATATTGTTCACAAAGAATGGCACAATTAGCCAGAATATTTTTTGCCTTGCTGTGATACAACCCACAGGTACGGATTTTTTCTTCCAGACCCTCAAGGCCCAGTGTCAGTATTTTTTCTGGCGTATTGTATGCAGGAAACATTTCTGCTGTTACTTTATTGACCCGTTCATCCGTACACTGGGCTGACAGGATGACGGCTATCATCAGTTCAAAGGGCGACGTATAATGGAGAGCCGGTTTCATGATGCCATATTGATCTTGAAACCGCTGCAGCATTTCCTGTTTGATTTGTTTCGTTACTTTCATTTATCTTCCTCATCTGTTTCAATTACTTCATTGAGACTTCCCATTTCGTAACCGCCCAGATCGAGCGACACATAGGTAAATCCACAACGGCGCAAAGCCTGTACGATATCCTTGCGGTGAGCCAGGATAGCCGGGATTTCATCTTCTCTCACCTCGATGCGTGCTACATCGCCGTGATAGCGGACGCGCAGCGACCCTGTGATATAGGGCGCAATGTATTGTTCTGCTTTATCAATCATGGAAAGGCGCTGCGGTGTCAGTTCCACACCATAAGGAATGCGGCTGGCCAGGCAGGCGGCACTCTGTTTATTCCAGGTCCTGAGGCCCAGTTCCTGCGAAAGTGCCCGGATATCGGCTTTGGTAATTCCCGCTTCTATCATCGGACTGCGGACGGCATCAGCCATTTCTTCCAGAGCTTTCATCCCCGGCCGGAAATCGCCCAGGTCATCGACATTCCCTCCATCAACAACCCAGTGAAAGCCCTCCTGTTTTGCCAGATTTACCAATGCAGTAAAACGGATTTTCTTGCAGATATAGCAGCGGTTCTTAGGATTTTTTACAAACTCCGGATCAGAAAATTCCGTCGAATGGACGACGAGATGACGGATACCAATGCTGGCAGCCATATCACGGGCATCCCGTTCTTCGCTTTCCGGCAGCGTCGGTGAAACGGCGGTTACAGCGAGGGCCTGGTCCCCCAATACATCGTGCGCCGTATAGGACAAAAATGTACTGTCTACGCCGCCGGAAAAGCCGATGACGACGCTTCCCATTTCTTTTAATATAGCGCGTAATTTTTCATATCGTTCTTTCATTTCTGGTTCTATCATGATAGCCCCCTCTTTCTGTTATGTATATAGGCATACAGCCGCTCAACCTGTTGATGAATGTCTGCTGGCAAATAGGATGTCGCTTTCTGGCACATCCTTTCCGGTATGCCATAATATGCTTCGGCCATACTGCCGGCTATGGCGGCCTGTGTATCCGTATCTCCCCCGAGGGAAATAGCATTGCGGACGGCATCTTCATAATCGCTGCTTTCGAGAAATGCTTCGATGGCTTCGGGTACGCTCCGGGATGTCCGCGAAGTAAACCCATAATCCCGGCGTATCTCATTGAGGCTGCGGTCCAGTGGATAAAAGTGGTCTTGGAGATACACACGTATGTCATCGCGCCGGATGCCCGCACGGGCCAGATAAATCGCCGACGAAACAGCCACAGCCCCCTGGATAGCTTCTTCCGTATTATGCGTAACTACGGCCGACAGTTCTGCCAGATATTGTGCTTCTGCCAGAGTATCTGCCAGCCATCCTGCCGGAGCGACGCGCATAGCGGCTCCATTGGCCCAGCTTCCATAAGGCCCCATGTCATCACTTTCATACCAATGGATAAAACGCGGCCCGTACCCGACGCCGGGAAACCGGCGGCACCAATAGCGGAGATACCGACAGAGTAGAGGCGTAACCGCCTGTCCTTTCATCCGGCTTTCCATCAGTGCCTGTCCGACCGCCACCGTTGTCACCGTGTCATCGGTAAACCGGCAGCCTGTTCCCCAGAACGGGAAGTCTTTTGTCTTGATGGAAGCAGCCCCATCTACGGGCATTTCATAAACAGAACCGGCTATATCACCGATAATTGTTCCCCACATTTGATGATCACCTCACCGGTAAAGAAATTAGAATCGTATTTATTATATCACAGGGGATAGGAGAAAAAAAAGCATACAAAGAGAGATTTTATCCCCGTTTGTACGCTTTTGAACCAGATTCTAATTATTGAAAATGAGCAGCTTCTTCTGTCAGAATCTGATGACGCAGTTCAGAGAGGCGCGTGCTGCGCTGTACCCACATGGTTTCCGGATTGACAAGTCGCTTGTATTCCGGCCACAAAGTATCAATTTCCTGGTCTGCATATGCCATGATATCCTTCAGCGTCGGCGGCGTATAGACGAGTTCGCCTTTGACGAACACCGGCTGCAACATCGTTCTTACCGTAAAGGAACCAGCCGGAATGATACGGGAGCGCCAGGGCGTCTTATCACTGGAAAGGCGCAGATCTTTGGACGGATCAATCGTTTCTCCTTCGAGAATGATGATATCGGCCTTCATCTTGCCCGTCGTTTTATCGTAAATGCGCAGTACATTCTTGCGGCCCGGATTGGAAATTTTTTCAGCATTATCGCTCATCTTGATTTTAGGTATGAACTTGTCACCTTCATATTGGCCAGCCATCTTAAACACGCCACCCATCGACGGGCTGTCCTTGGCGGTAATGAGATTAGTCCCTACTCCCCAGGAGCTGATAGCACATCCCTGGAGCTTCAGTTCAGCAATCAGGTTTTCATCAAGATCATTGGAAGCGGCAATGACGGCATCAGGGAATCCCGCTGCTGCGAACATTTTATGCGCTTCTTTAGAAAGGTATGCCAGATCACCACTGTCCAGACGGATGCCATAGAAAGAAGGCAGTGTTCCCGCTTCCTTCATTTCCCGGAATACCGTAATAGCATCGGGAACCCCTTGTTTCAGTGTATTATACGTATCGGCCAGGAGGATAAGACTGTTGGGATAATGTTTGGCATACGTGCGGAATGCTTCCAGTTCAGTCGGAAAACTCATGACCCAGCTATGGGCCATCGTCCCCATGACAGGCATGCCAAATTTAGCTCCCGAAAGCATATTGCTCGTGCCATTGAATCCGCCAATCATGGCAGACCGTGCACCATACACACCGGCAGAAGCCCCCTGGGCACGGCGCAGGCCGAATTCCATCAGGGTATCATCACCAGCAACACAGCGGACACGGCGGGCCTTGGTCGCAATCAGGCTTTCGTGATTCATGATCATAGACATGCACGTTTCCAGTAAAAGGGATTCATCTTTTGTCGTTTCTACACGCAGTAATACTTCCTGCGGAAATGCGACAGTCCCTTCTGGCATAGCATAAATGCTCCCCGTAAAATGGAATCGTTTTAGATAATCCAGAAAGGTATCTTCGAAAATCCCCGTACTCTTCAAATAAGCCAGATCATCATCACTGAAATGGATATTCTTGACATAGTCAATGAGATGTTCCAGTCCGGCTACTACCGTATAACCCCCATTAAATGGATTATGCCGGTAATACCGGTCAAACACGCAGGCCTGATTGTGTTTGCCTTCGAAATACAGTCCCTGCATCATTGTCAGCTGATAAAGATCAGTCAACAAAGCATTTGTATACAATATTCTCGCCTCCCAATCATATTGACCTTATTATACATCAAATTTCAGCCCCATGCCAATGATTCGTTGACATTTTCTTTACATTGATGATTTACACCTGTCATGTCATCTTGTAGTAGGCGTATATGAACAAAACTACTTGCAGAATTATAGTAAATAAATACGCCGCTATATGGTATAATACGTATATTGTAAATTTTTCAAAAGGAATGGATAACCATGATAAAAGACCGTTTTTTCTTGTTAACCGCCACGTTTTTCTGGGGTTGTGCCTTTGTCGCCCAACGGGTAAGCACCGATACGATCGGTGCCTTTGCCTTCAATGGCATTCGCTTCTGGGTCGGAGCCCTTTCCATTGTGCCCGTCGTCTGGTGGATCAGTCGTAAACAGGCACCGGATTTTGACACGCCTCCTTCCTACTTGTCACTCCCGGCTGCTTGTGCCATCCTCGGGTTCGTATTGTATGCCGGCGCATCACTGCAGCAGATAGGCATGTTTTATACGACAGCGGGCAAAGCCGGCTTCATTACTGCTTTATACATCGTCGTCGTCCCGATTCTCGGACTGTTCCTGCGCAATCCCCTGCGTCTGTCCCATATAGCAGGATGCCTGACCGCTCTGGCCGGCCTGTACCTGTTGGCCTTCCACAGTGACAGCCAGCCACTTAATATCGGCGACGTGCTGGAACTGGCCGGCGTCCTCTTCTGGGCTCTCCACATCCTCATTGTCGATCGCTTCGTCCGCTATTATCGCGGCGTCTACCTAGCTTTAGGCCAATTCATATTCTGTGGCATTTATAACTTTCTTTCTATGCCCCTGGCGGGAGAAACACTGACCCTGGCTGCCGTTGCCGCATCGGCTATCCCCATCCTCTATTGCGGCATTTTTTCCAGCGGTGTCGGCTATACCCTGCAGATTGTCGGACAGGAACACGTGCCACCTACAGAAGCTTCACTCCTTCTCAGCTGTGAAATGATTTTCAGTGCCCTTGCTGGATTCTTTATACTCGGTGAATCGATGACTCTGCGGGAATTATCAGGATGTATCCTCATGTCTATCGGGATTTTTGCCGCCCAGATTCCCAGCCGTATCCTGTTTAACCCGAACAGAAAAGAGCAATAGATAGTCCTCATCAGATTTTTCATGCCACACAGGTCCGTATAGCTGTATATACAGACCTGTGTGACATGAAATCGGCTTTATCTCGTTGCATCTGTATAAATCGAAAAAAAAGACTTGCATTTTTTCTTCAACTGGTGTAATATTATCAATGTGCTCAGCAAGAAGACACATCGCATGGACCATTAGCTCAGCTGGCAGAGCACCTGACTCTTAATCAGGGTGTCCAGGATTCGAGTCCCTGAAGGTGTACCATCCGGGAGGATGGAAACGTCCTCCCGGACAAGATCCCACTTGACAAAGGGAATTGAATAGTGTAGTATTTGGTTTGTCCAAATGCAGTTGGTGTTTTTAACGGTGAGGGTCCACCTGTTCCCATTCCGAACACAGAAGTT
>NZ_DGRS01000067.1:0-8374 GCF_002391155.1 Megasphaera sp. UBA4382
TTCCCATTTCGCATACCGGTTACACAGCCGCCTGGTATGGCCGTTCTGCAGGACCTGTGCAATATCGCGGAGGACCCGTACTTTCTTTTCTGTCATGAACGAGTCGTACTGGCGGGATCGCATCACCTGCTTCAACTGGCTGGCCGCTTCTTCGTAACGCCCTTGTGTAATCGCCTGGCGGATGAGGATGAGCGTTTTAAGCCCCGGCGGGAAAGACAACTTGCGCAGATACGCAAGCCATGGCGGCACGCCAAGACGATGGCGGGACGAATGATGATAGAGGCGGAACAATGCTGCATACATATGCATATAGCCGGAAACGGACAGGTGCAGCTGCCGGCGCCGGTAATCAATATCACAGGCATAGGTATAGTATCGTTCCGCCCGGCGCAGCGCATCTTCCGGCCAGGGACATAGCTGCTGTTCATAGGCGCATTCATACAACTGCCCCATCAGATAAAACCAGTCACAGGCATAGGGAAATTCCGTTCTCGGCCGCCGGGCCAGTTCCTCGATGAGCGGGACATCCCCGTCTAAGCCGCAGTGCCGGCAAATGCGGTTAGCCATGCGCTGGAGCGTGTGGAACCGTCCCAGCTTTTCCACGCGGCAGGATTGGGGCAGCGTGATGCCGAACAAGAGGAACGCCTCCTGGCCCAGCCGGGAATGGGACTGAATCAAAGACAGGCTGGCACGGCAGAAATAATATCCCGCCTTTAAGCGCATCTGCTTTCCTTCCCCGGTCAATTCATCATGAGCACTGTGATCCATGATCCTTTTGTACAGTGCACAGGCCTTTTTCAGCTGCATCTGCCGCCGTGTCCTGACAATGGGAAGATAGATATCGTCTGCTGATTTAAACAAAATCGTAGCATAATGATACATATCAGATACCGTATAGTCTGCCTGCATCAGTTTTTCATAGTACGAAATGGCCTGAATGACCAGGCTCAATTTGTCCGGCCGGTGACAGGCAAAGCCTTTCTTTCCCACCGGGCCATACAAGATATATTCCATATGAGCCTTAAACGCCCGGCCGCGCAGGACCATCACCGATGTACGACATCCTGCCAGCCGTTGTGCCGTATCCAGCGCATAGCCCGCCATATACATATACCAGTCATAACAAGGCCCCTGAATCGCTGCCATGACGTAAATCTCTGCCAACTGGCACAACCGTTCCGGTGAGTCGAGCAATACTTCTGGGATACTATTCCGCGCTTCCATCGCCGCCAGGGTCAATTCCCATGTTTTGTGTGACTTTGCCGTATTGAGTTGATGGATGATTTCTTTTTTCTCTTTCACGTCTCAATCCTCCCTTGTATCAGGTCTGTCTGATTCATACCTAATAGTATGGATGGGAAAGATTAAAACAATATTAAAGTAGTCTTAAAATACAGTAAGAATGTGATTAAAAATATATTAAAAAAAGTTACATAATCTGTAATTATTATTGATGACACAAAAAAAGCACTGTCAATCAGCTATAATCTGTCTGTCAGTGCTTCTCTTGTTACGACGATATAGATTTGTTAATTTCTTCCAGCAGGGCATCTACCAGTTTATCTTCTGGCACAGTCCTTAGTACCTGTCCGTGGGAAAAGATGATTCCCTTTCCGTTTCCGCCGGCAATGCCGAAATCAGCCTCACGCGCCTCGCCGGGGCCGTTGACGACACAGCCCATGACGGCGATTTTCAGAGGGACCGTAATCCCTGTCAGAGCCGCTTCGACCTCTTTTGCCAGTTCGATGAGGTGGACCTGGGTCCGGCCACACGTCGGACAGGAAATGAGGACCGGTCCGAACTGGCGCAGGCCGAGGGCGCTCAGGATATCCTGGCCCACCTTAATTTCTTCAGCCGGATCGTCCGTGAGGGAAACGCGTATCGTATCTCCGATTCCTTTAAAAAGAAGAGTCCCGATGCCGATGGCCGATTTAATCGTACCGACGCGGGCCAGCCCCGCTTCGGTAACGCCAAGGTGAAACGCATAGGGAACCTTTTCTGCCAGCTTTTCATAAGCTTCGATCATGAGCGGCACCTGGGAGGATTTGAGAGAAATCACCATATTCCGGTAATCCATCTTTTCCAGGATGCGTATATGGCGCAGCGCCCCTTCTACCATGCCGTCGGCAGTAGGATGACCGCCATACTCCTGTAATATATCTTCCGGAAGAGAGCCGCTGTTGATGCCGATGCGGATGGGAATACCCGAGGGGCGCACCTTTTCCACGACTTTGACGACGTGTTCATCGGCACCGATATTGCCGGGGTTGATCCGCAATGCCTGCACGCCGCTTTCTACAGACAGGAGTGCCAGGCGATAATCGAAATGAATGTCCGCCACAAGGGGAACGGGCGATGACGCTACGATGTCTTTCAGGGCCAGGGCCGCCGCCTTGTCCGGTACGGCAAAGCGTATGATTTCTGCTCCCAGGCGGGAAAGACGCTGTACGTCGGCAATAGCCCGGTCCGTATCGGCCGGATTGACCGTAGACATGGTCTGCACCGAAACAGGCGCCGTACCGCCGACCGTCACCGTTCCCAGCGTCACCGGACGCGATGTTCTTCGTGTAATCATATACTACCTCTAAATACTAAAACGACTGATGTCCTGTATCATGGCAAATAAAAACAGCGATCCCAGTATGATGATACCGGCAATCTGGATATAATACAGGGCCCGCTTGGGCAGCCGGCGTCCCGTAATGCCTTCGATGATCAGCATGATGATGTATCCCCCATCCAGAAGCGGAATGGGAAGGAGATTGAGGATTCCCAGATTGATGCTGAGAAATGCCGTAAACATGAGCAGATTGACAAAGCCGACGGAGGCTACCTGTCCTGCCAGCTGGGCTACTCCCAGGGGACCTGCCAGGTCAGCCTTTTCGGTGCCGCGGATCATACCATACATCCCCATGGTCATCGTATAGCAGATCTGCCCTGTCCGTTCTATGGCCATGTACGACGATTCAAAAAAGCCATGCTGCCTGCGCGTAACGACGGGAACGACGCCGATGAGTGCCCGCTTCGACTGGGTATCATACGTAGGGACCATGGTCAGATTCACATCTTCCCCGTCCCGGTTGACGACGACCGTGAGGACGTCCCGGCTGTGGTCATTGACAGTACGGGAAATATCCTTCCATTCTCCGATTGGCACGCCGCTGATGCTGACGATACGGTCGCCCGGTTTCATGCCGCCCTGGGCTGCCGCCGAATTTTCCACGATTGATCCAACGACCGGTTCTTTCGAAACGTCGTGCGTACCCACGGTAAACATGACGCCCCATATGATGACGACGGCCAGGACGAAATTCATGAATGCCCCGGCAGCGATGACGATGAGACGGTAACGGACTTTTTTATTCAGGAAGGATTTTTCATTCAATTCTTCCTGTTCTGTCATTCCCTGGATGCGGTTGAACCCGCCCAGGGGGATTGCCCGTAATGAATACAACGTAGATCCATATTGATAGCTATAGATTTTGGGACCAAAGCCGATAGCAAATTCATCTACCTGCATGCCCGACAATTTCGCCGTAATGAAATGGCCGAATTCGTGGACAAACACGATAAGGCTGAAGACAAAAATCGTTGCTGCGATTGTAATACCCAAACTTCATTCACCTTTCGTTCACGGCAGGAACTCTGTCCTGACGCTTATGCTACGAGCATAAGATATGCATACACAGCCGGTGCGGCAAAGAGCAGACTGTCAAAACGGTCTAGGATGCCGCCATGACCGGGGATGATATTCCCCGAATCTTTGATGCCGCAGGTCCGTTTGAGGACCGATTCTACCAGATCTCCCAGAGGAGCCATGATGGCAACAATCAATCCGATAGCCAGGCCGTGAAGAAGTGAAAATTTAAAAATCAAAGAGAAAATCAGTGCTACGACGATTGTGCCGATACACCCGCCCAGTGCGCCTTCCCGGGTCTTTCCCGGACTGATGGATGGGCAGAGCTTATTCTTTCCCACGGCTTTTCCGGCCGCAAAGGCAAAGGTATCGCTCGCCCAGGTGGAAAAGACGAGGAGAAAGACGAAAAAGCGGGCCGGTTCGAGCATGACATTCTGGAACGTACTGGTCAGATACGATGCCAGCATACCGTTCCGGAGAGCCAGCATAGCCAGGAATCCGCCTCCTATATAGAGCAGTCCGTACAGCGAATAAGCACTGTCCGAAAGGGATACCCTCTTGTGGCAGACCACCGTGCGCAGGAGAATCCAGCTCATCATGACGACGCACAGTAAAAAAAGCAGTTTAATCCCGGCAAACCACCAGGCCCCAAATACGGCGGCGAGCCATACGTAGCCGGCATATTCTGTCAGATCAGCTTTGACGGCGTGGAGCATGCGCACGTATTCACGCCAGCCCAGGAGAGCCAGCAGGGTCATCATGATAAAGAAGAGCCAGTTCCCTTCGTAAATAATAAATATCGTCAGGCCTCCGCCTACGATACCCGTAATGATTCGTTTAGCCAACATTGTCTGTCTACCTTCCTTATTTCAAGCCGCCAAACCGGCGTTCCCGGCCCTGGAAAGATAAGATGGCTTCTATGAGAGTGTCCTTCGTAAAATCAGGCCAGCACAGGTCCGTATACCAGAATTCGGCATAGGCTATCTGCCAGAGCAGGAAATTGCTGACCCGCTTGTCCGAACCGGGGCGGATCAAAAGATCCACATCATTTTCCGGAGCCGTATACAGGTAATCAGCCAGCGTATCCTCCGTAATATCGGCCGGGCTGAGAAGGCCTTTCTGGACATCTTCTGCCAAAAGGCGCGCTGCCCGGGCCAGTTCCATGCGCCCGCCGTAGTTGACGGCTACATTGAGTTTAAGGCCCGTATTATCTTTCATTTCTTCTTCGGCCTTGCGGAATGACTCCTGGAGGATTGGATGGAGGCGGCTCATATCGCCAAGGAAATGAAGGCGTACGTTGTGTTCGTCCAGTTCCAGGAGGTTTTTGCTCAGATATTCGTTCATGAGCTTCATAATATACGAAACTTCCGTTTCCGGGCGCTTCCAGTTTTCCGTCGAAAAGGCATATACCGTCAGGACCTGGATTCCCAATTCCCCCGCGGCGATGACGATGCGCTTGAGCGTATCAGCGCCGGCATGATGGCCGTACGTGCGGGGTTTTCCCTGTCGTTTTGCCCAGCGGCCATTGCCATCCATGATGATGGCCACATGGTGAGGAATATTCTGGCGGTCCAGCTGAGCTTCCAGAGAAGCCGACTCTCCTGCACCAGCCTGGCGGCCACTATTTTTAAAAAATGTATCAAACATATCCTATCCTCCATCGTGAAGAGCCTGCTGCACACTGTCACTCGCTTTCAGGCTGTAATTGTACACCAGGTGGACGACGCCGTCTCTTTCTACAGCCCGGATGACATAGATTTCCTGGTCGTCACAAGAGAAATAATGACTCCGCGAGACAGTCTGCTCCAGGACATAGGGGATATTTTTACCCTCTAATACAGATTTGGCATACCATAACGGCATGCCAATGAGAATCCGTATATCCATCATACTTCCATGACTTCTTTAGTCTTTTTATCTTTCAAAGCGTCGATATCTTTGATTTTCTGATCTGTCATTTTCTGGATTTTGGTCTGAGCTTCCTTACTTTCATCTTCCGTTATTTCTTTTTTCTTTTCTGCTTTTTTGAACAGATCATTGCAGTCCCGGCGCAAGTTTCGGATAGCGACTTTAGCTTCTTCGGCGTGTTTGCTTACCTTTTTGCCAAACTCTTTACGCCGTTCTTCCGTCAGCTGCGGGATTTCCAGGCGGATCATCGTTCCGTCGTTATTCGGGTTGAGACCCAGGTCGGATTTCAGGATAGCTTTTTCGATTTCTTTCAGCATGTTCCGTTCCCAGGGAACGATGGTAATCAGCCGCGGTTCCGGAGCCGATACGTTGGCCACCTGTTTGACCGGCGTCTGCGAGCCGTAGTAATCGACCATGACCCGGTCCAGGAGAGACGTGCTGGCACGGCCCGTACGGATAGAAGCCAGATCACGCTTCAGGGCTTCTATGCATTTGTTCATCTTTTCTTCGTGTTGTGTCAATGTATTCTGTACATCCATGAAAATCACTTCCTCATCATATTTTTAGTTAACTATATCATACAGCTTTTATGTCTTTTTGTCTACGCAGGAACGATTATCCTTCTTTATCGACAAGGGTCCCGATTTCTTCCCCGCTGCAGGCAGCGACGATATTTCCCTTCGTGTCAATGTTGAATACGACGATGGGAATATTGTTGTTCATGCACAGCGTCGTCGCCGTCGCATCCATGACGCCCAGCTGTTTCTGGATGACATCGAGGAAAGAAAGGTGGGTGTACATTTTAGCGTCGGGATTAACCTTGGGATCGCTGTCGTATACGCCATCGACGCCATTTTTCGCCATGAGGATGGCATCTGCATCGATTTCAGCTGCACGCAGAGCGGCCGTCGTATCTGTCGAAAAATAGGGATTTCCCGTACCGGCACCGAAGATGACGACACGGCCCTTTTCCATATGGCGGATAGCCCGGCGGCGGATATACGGTTCTGCTACCTGCTGCATAGTAATGGCCGTCTGGACGCGGGTGACAACGCCGTTCTTTTCGATGGCATCCTGCAGGGCCAGGGCATTCATGACCGTTGCCAGCATGCCCATATAGTCGGCCGATACGCGGTCCATGCCTTTGGCTTTGCCAGAAAGGCCGCGCCAGATATTGCCGCCGCCTACGACGATGGCTACCTGGATACCTTTGTTGGCAACTTCAACGACCTGTTTGGAAATGACATCGACCGTAACGGGATCAATGCCGTATCCCTGTGATCCGGCAAGAGCTTCACCGCTCAATTTCAGTACAACACGTTTGTATTTTCTGTTCATAATGGCTCCTCCTGTTAGAAAATAAGAGAACACTGAAAACCGGTGTTCTCTTATAGGAATCGTATTAAACTTATTTAACCTGTGCCATTACTTCAGAAACGAAATCATCACTGCGCTTCTGGAGGCCTTCACCGAGTTCATAACGTGTATAGCGGCGGATATCGATTTTTTCACCAATCTTAGCGATGGCTTCATTGACGACCTGCTGAACCGTCTTGTCGGAATCTTTGATGAATTCCTGATCGAGGAGGCAGTTTTCTTTGTAGAATTTTTCAATCCGGCCGACGATCATCTTTTCAACGATCTTTTCCGGTTTGCCTTCGTTCAGAGCCTGCTGACGGAGAACTTCTTTTTCATGTTCGAGGACATCTGCCGGTACTTCTTCTCTCTTGAGGTAAGCCGGTTTGGCAGCGGCAATCTGCATAGCAATATCTTTGCAGAGGGATTTGAAATTATCTGTCTGGGCAACAAAGTCTGTTTCGCAGTTTACTTCGACGAGGACGCCGATGCGGCCATTGCCATGGATATAAGAATAAACCAACCCTTCAGCAGCGATACGGCTTGCTTTTTTAGCTGCTGCAGCCAGGCCATGTTCACGAAGCAGATCGATTGCTTTTTCCATATCACCGTTGCTTTCGGTCAGTGCCTTTTTGCAGTCCATCATGCCTGCACCCGTTTTTGTTCTTAATTCTTTTACCATTGCTGCTGTAATAGCCATGAGTATTCCTCCTAAACGTGAAATGTAATAATATAGTCAAATATAGTGCGGTATACTACCGGGACAGCCTGTCATGCGGTCTAAAAAGGAGCTGCCTTTGTGCGACAGCTCCTCTTTGCATACCACGCAGGACTGTCCTGGGTATTAGTTTTCTTCAGCTGTTTCTTCTGCTTCTTCTGCCGGAGCTTCTGCTTCAGCGCCTTCTTCGGTCTGTTCACCCTGGTTGCCTTCGAGAACAGCATCAGCAACTTTGCCTGTCAGGAGTTTGACGGCACGGATTGCGTCATCGTTGGCCGGAATCGGATAATCGATGACATCGGGATCGCAGTTCGTGTCTACCGTTGCGATAATGGGGATATTCAGTTTGCGCGCTTCTTTGACAGCGATTTCTTCTTTCTTCGGATCGATGATGAACAGAGCATCAGGCAGCTTCTTCATATCTTTGATGCCGCCGAGGTATTTCTGAAGTTTATCCATTTCATGTTTGAGCAGGGTAACTTCTTTTTTCGGCAATACTTCGAATGTGCCGTCTTCAGCCATCTTTTCCAGGGATTTCAGGCGTTTTACCCGTTTTTCAATCGTCTGGAAGTTGGTGAGCATACCGCCGAGCCAGCGTTCGTTGACATAGAACTGGTTGCAGCGTTCTGCTTCGTTTTTAATGGATTCCTGAGCCTGTTTCTTCGTGCCTACGAAAAGGACTTTGCCGCCTTCTGCAGCGAGGTCGCGGACGAAATTGTAAGCTTCATCCATTTTCTTGACGGTCTTCTGCAGGT
>NZ_DGRS01000067.1:8426-13472 GCF_002391155.1 Megasphaera sp. UBA4382
TTCTGCAGGTCGATGATGTAGATGCCATTGCGTTCCGTGAAGATGAACCGTGCCATCTTAGGGTTCCAACGGCGGGTCTGATGACCGAAATGTACGCCTGCTTCTAATAATTGTTTCATTGATACTACTGCCATAATTGTGATTCCTCCTGTTTTTTCCTCCGCCCGGTCATCACTTGTGAAAACCGCGCAAACGGCACAGTTACAAGCTCGACGGTGCGTGTGTATTTTGAACCTTTCATATTATATCACAAGACGTATAGGGCCACAAGCTTTTTTTGCGACTTCGCCATTCAAGTTTTTATGGATAAATACATGACAATATGGTAAAATAATTGTATATTGTCTTCTGGGTGCAGATGTCCCGGACGGAGCAGTACCCTTGCCGTGAAGACATAATAGTAAGGCCACAGAAAGGACTATTTTAAGGAGGTACGGCTCATGTTTGAACAAATGGAAACCCTGCAACCTGTCATCTTAGCTGGCGGCGATGATTCCCGTATGGGATACAACAAGGCCCTGGCTTCGTTTGAAGGGACGACACTGATTGAAACGATTTACACCCTGCTCGATTTCGTCTTTGACAAATCTCCTATGGTCGTAACCAACGACAAGGCTATTTTCAAGGACATCGACTGTCTGAAAGATGCCCTCATCGTAGAAGACGTGTATAAAGGCGCCCAGACACTGGGGGCTGTAGCAACGGCCTTCCAGTATACCGATGCGGAAAATATCTTCGTCATCGGCGTCAACATGCCTTTCGTTTCCGTTCCCATGATTGAAAAGATGTCCTTCCACATCCAGGCGGCCGATGCCGTCGTTCCCGTCCAGGATGGAACCGACATCTGTCTCCATGCCGTGTATAACCGCCGGCTCATGCCTCTCATGCGGAAGAAAATCGTCGAAGGCAATCACCTTCTCCACTCGTTCTTCCCCCAGATCGACCTGGTACAGATCCCGGTCCGCAAGGATAAGCAGGAAGATGCCATATTCTTCGATGTCCACACACCGATGGACCTCAAGATGGCCGAAGAACAGTACGAATCAATCAAGGAAACGGAACCGGAAGCATTCCAGCCCCTTCTGGAAACAGATCCCATAGCTCTCAAAAAAGACTGATCATAAAAATATACGCGCCCTATAAGCGGATGCAGACAGGCGCTGCAGGATCTCTTGTTACGATCTTGCAGCGCCTGTTTTTTGTCCCGCCGGTGCGGGAACAGCGTTATTCCAATATGTAGACCAGCACAGTCCGGCGTCCGAACTGCATGCACTGGTTATAATCGAGCATGCACAGGTCCACCCGGTTCCCCAGGATATCACTGCCCGTATCTTCCGCCCGGGCAATACCGTAGCCGGGGATGTAGACTGTCGTGCCTAAGGGGATGACGTTGGGATCGACGGCAATTTCACCATAGCGGGCACGCGTCCCCATCTTGGTGATGCCTTCGCCGTTGCCATCAGTCGGCAGATAGGCCGTGGCAACCATCGTATAGACAGCTTTGTACTTGGATATGGTGCCCGTATTGATTTCTACCGTTTCCTTCGTGCCTACGTGGCGGATGAGCGGCTGCATTTCTGCCACCAGTGTCGTAGAAATGTGCTCTTTGCCGACGACCTGACCATCGAGGCTGACCAGATAATTCTTGACTGTCTTGCGGCCATTGACCCCCTGCTGCAGGATTTGTTCTTCGCCCTGTCCCAGCGTTTCGTCCGGGATACTTTCTATCGCATAGGGAACGACTTCGTCTTCCGTGATTTCCTTGCGGGACAATACGCCCACCCTGATGGTCATGTTTTCTTTGACAGGAGCCGATACATCTTCATATGCCCGGTAGTTCTCACTATCGTACCCGGCCTGTTCGACTGCTTCCTGCACCGTCTTTTTCGCAGTGCGGATGGTCTTTTTCTGATTCTTATATTCTATCGTCACCGGTACGGCCCGGCGCACAGTCGCCGTCGTCCCTTCTTTCAGCGTATCGGTCGAAAGCTCTACTTCGTCATGATGACCGAGGGAAATATTGTTTTCCCGCAGGAGCGCTTCCGCATTGATCGCATGGGTATAGACGGTATGCGTCCGGCCGTCTGCTTCTATGGTCACTGCCCTGCCCCGGTCCACGAACCCCGTCAGAGATACCAGTACCAGCAAAGCAATCAGAGTCACATACATGCGCGTAATACGCTGGGAAATACGTTTTCTCATCCATATCCTCCTTATTTCAAATACACCATTCTCTTGATTTTATCAGAAAGTGGGGGCATATGTCAAAATAAGGCCGGATTTGTAACTAAAATGTGTCATTTATCCCCAGAAGTCCGCCGGAGCACCCTGGTCTTGATATCTTTTTTCTGCAGCTGCCGCGTATGTTCTTCCGCTTCTCTCTGCAGCATCGCCTGTGCATGAACGGGTTCTCCTTTACGCGTATCAGCCAGATAGTGGTATGTCCCGTCGCTGTTCATGGCATACGCCTTGACGTTATCATTGAAGTACAGATTCAGGATGCCCTTAACTCGTTCCTTATGAGGTTCGTATTCGACCGGCGTCATCAGTTCTACCCGTTCGTTCAGATTCCGCGGCATCCAGTCTGCCGACGAAATGAACACGTCTTCTTTGCCATTATTATAGAAGTAAAAGAGGCGGCTGTGTTCCAGATATCGTCCTACGATGCTGTGGACTTCGATATTATCACTGAGGCCGGGTACTTCCGGACGGAGTACGCAGATACCACGGACGATGAGCTTGATTTTGACGCCAGCCTGCGACGCTTCATAGAGGCGGGCGATGACTTTCTTATCAAGGAGCGAGTTCATCTTGGCGATGATCAAAGCTTTCTTCCCTTGCCGGGCCCAGGCCGTTTCCTGATCGATTTCTTCATAAATCCGCTGACGCAGATTGAGCGGAGCTACGGCCAGTTTGTTCCAATATGGAGGATCGGAATAACCGGACAGGAGGTTGAAGAAGGCCGAAGCATCGACGCCGATCAGCGGGTCGGAAGTCAGAATACCGACATCCGTATAGATGCGGGCCGTCTTGCCGTTGTAGTTCCCCGTCGCCAGATGGACATAGCGTTTGATGCCGTCTTCTTCGCGGCGCACGACGAGGGTAATCTTGGAATGGGTCTTGAGGCCCATGATACCGTAAATGACGTGACAGCCGGCTTTTTCCAGCTTCGCCGCCATGTGGATATTATTTTCTTCATCAAACCGTGCCTTAACTTCCATGAGGACCGTGACCTGTTTGCCGTTTTCCGCAGCCTGAGCCAGAGCCGCAATAATCGGCGACTTGCTGCTGACCCGGTATAAGGTCTGCTTGATGGCCAGGACACTGGGATCGGTCGCAGCCAGGCGGACGAAGTTTTCGATAGTTTCAAAGGTTTCATACGGGTGATGGACCATGATATCGCGCTGCGAAATAGCGGTCCACATATCCGGAGCATGGAGGTTTTCTAATTCGTACGCCGGCTGCGGGAAAGCCGCTGCATAGCGCAGATAGTCGTAGCCTTCGATACCCGTGAAGGAGAAAAACACCTTGCAGTCCAACGGTCCGGGGATCATGTACACATCGCGGTCTTCCAGAGACAGTTCGGTCATGAGCAGGGTCTTCACCATACGGCTTGCCGAAACGGCCAGTTCCAGACGGACGGCAGCACCTTTTTTCCGCTTTTTCAGCGATTTGACAACTTCTGCCAGGAGATCTTCCGCATCATCGTCAATATCCAGGTCGGCATCGCGGGTCACGCGGAATGGCGTGACTTCCAGGATTTCACAGCCCAGGAAGAAACGTTCAGCAAAGGTACTGAGCACGTCTTCCAGGAAGAGGAACTGCTGTGGTCCCGTTTCGCCCGGCACTTTGATAATCCGATTGATGACCGACGACGGTACGGGCAGGATAGCTGTCTTGACGCTGCTATCCCCTTCGCGGCGGCGCAGGAGGACAGCCAGGTTGAGGCTCAGACTGGAAAGGAAGGGGAACGGGTGGCTCGAATCGACGGCCATCGGCGTGACGACCGGGTAGATTTCCCGTTCAAAGAAATTTTCCAGCCATAACTGCTGTTTTTCATTCAATTCAGACGGCTTGATGAAATACAGGCCTTCGCCACGCAAGCGGTCGCGCAGGTCATTCAGATAGGCATACTGCTGCCGTACCTGTTCGTGTACCATCTGTTCGATAGCTGAAAACTGTTCCTGCGGCGTCATGCCGGCAATATCATGGTGCGGCACGCCGCTTTCGATGAGATGCTTGACACCGGCCACGCGGATCATAAAGAATTCGTCGAGATTCGATGCGCTGATGGCCACAAAATTGAGCTGTTCCAGGAGCGGGTTCGACGGCACTGCCGATTCGCGCAGCACCCGTTCATTGAATTTGATCCACGTGCATTCCCGGTTCAGATAGTTCTGGGGGTTTAAAAAGTCCACTCATCACACCTGCCCTTTCAGTAATCGGGGAGTAATACCGAATATTTCTTCAAAATTCCGGCTGGCCTGAATAAACGACCACCGTTCGAGAGAAATATCCAGTTCCGACTGATAATACAATCTGAGTTCCTTGTCGCCTAAAACGGCGCGAATCTGCTTGATTTTTCCCGTATGACTCTTATCGATAGCATCTGCCAGGGAAAAGATAGCCTGCAGTTTAGAAATCAATACTTCCAGTCCCGGCGTTGGATTCCGGTCAACCCAGTCCGCATGTTCTGAAGGCATGTACGGGTCAATATAGGAAGCGACGCTGGCGACGATTTCTTTTTCTTCGTCTGTAATACTGAATAAATCAGTCTGCCGGATCAATTCGTACGAACAGACACGATGCTTGCGCATGTTGATGAATTTACCGGTTTCGTGCAAAATAGCAGCCAGCCGCAGCAGATAGCCCGTATGATAAGCAAGGCCACAGCGTTGATACAGAGCCTGGAAAATTTTTGCAGCATACGATTCGACGCGAGCCGAATGATCCGGATTATACAGGTAGCGGCCGGCGATGGTCCGGGCCAGGTCAAGCAGCAGTCCCCGCTGGTGATTCACATAGGGATCTGCTGTCTGTTCGGCT
>NZ_DGRS01000050.1:0-12779 GCF_002391155.1 Megasphaera sp. UBA4382
ATTCAGACGCACTGTTCCGTAATACCGTCAGCAGGCGGTCGTATTCAGGCAGGCCATCGGCCGGTTCAGCCGTATACGCCCGTATGTCATCCAGAACATGATCTGTATCCGGACGTGCCTTCTGGGTTAAACCGGTCTTTACTTTTCCTAATTGTTTTTTCAGCCAGCTCATCGATGTTCAACCTTCTCCCCTGATTCATTCCCAGTTTTTAATTATAGCAAATCATAGAGATTTGAACTAGTCACATAACACATTTTATACTTGCAGTATTGATACGAAGAAATAATCATTAGTAATTGACTGCACCCAATCTCATAGCTATAATATAGCCATTATAAATATTGAGGGGGAAATATTTGATGAAAAATCTGATTGTAATAGGTCTGTTCGTACTTCTTGTACTGAGCCATCTCTATCCCGGCAGTCCCGTGGCAACGTTAGCCATGCTTACTGCTTTGGTAGCTATCGGCGGCGCTTGCGTCAAACTTGGCGAATATATCTGGGGCAGCGACTGCGAAGCCTGGCTGACGGTTGTAGGTCTGGCCTCTACGGCACTCATCGTAACCTATGTCCCGGCCTGCGTTCCCCAAGGAATCAATCATCTGGCCCTCCTCGTAACGACTATGATTCACTAATAATAACTGACAGCTGGAATTTTTCCGGTTGTCAGTTATTTTTTTCTATTTTTCTCCTTGTATACATGTCAAGAGCTGGTAAAGCATGGTAAAATAGTAGTAAATAAGTAGTAAATACTTCCTTTAAATTTACATGATTTTTACAAAGTATTTACACAGGACTGACAAAGTATACGTATACTTTGAAAAGAGTATATTAGGAGGCGTACCTTACATGTTCAGCATCAGCAATAAACACGAAGAATTTTTTGACTATCTCATCGAAAATGCCGAGAAATTCCGGCGCGGCGCCGTCATCGCCAACGAAGTCATGAAAGACCTGTCACTCCTGCCGGATCATATGGAAGAAATTACCAATCTGGAACACGGGGCAGACAAAGTCAATTTTGATGTCATCAAACAACTGGCCCGCGTATTTATCACGCCGATCGACAGAGAAGATTTTTACAATCTGTCCTGCCGGCTGGAAGACTGTATCGACAACCTCCACGGCTTTATCATGCGCGTCGATATGTACCATATTACCCAATCGACGCCGGCTGCCGTGCGTGGTACGGAAGTCCTCATCGATATGGGAAATGAACTGGCCAGCACCTTTGAATTGTTAAAGAATATCGACAAGCACCAGGCAGAACTCATTTACCATACGGAAAAGCTCAACAAGATGGAAACAGAAGTAGACCATATCTACCGGGCAGAAATGTCCCGTATTTTCAGCGGGGAAATGCCGCTTCTGGATGTCATCCGCTGGAAAGATACGATGGCGTCCATCGAAGAAACAGCGGATAAAGTAGAAGCACTGGGTAACCTGATCAAAGGAGTGGTTATGAAGTATGCTTGATACGTACATGATTATCCTCGTCGTCGTTCTGGCCCTGATTTTTGATTTCATCAACGGCTTCCACGATACAGCCAATGCCATCGCTACCTGCGTATCGACACGGGCAATCCGGCCCGGCCTGGCTATCATCGGTACGGCTATCCTGAACTTTATCGGTGCCATGATTTCTACAGGCGTTGCCAAAACGATTGGCGGCGATATCGTCATATCGGCCAGTATGATCAATGAACTGATTATCGTGTCCGGCCTGACAGGAGCCATCATATGGAATCTCCTGACCTGGTACGTCGGCATGCCGTCCAGCTCTTCTCACGCTCTTATAGGCGGCATGATTGGCGCCGTTGCCATTTCTGTCGGCTTCGGTGCCCTCAACGGCTGGGGCATATTAAAAATTTTTCTCTCCCTTATCCTGTCCCCTATAACCGCCATCATCGTCGGTTATATTATCATGAACCTCCTCTTTTCCTTCTGCCATAATTACCGTCCGGCCGTCGTCAACCTGACGGCCAACCGGCTACAGATACTGTCCGCTGCTCTCATGGCCTTTTCCCACGGATCCAATGATGCCCAGAAATCGATGGGGATCATTACACTGGCCCTGCTTTCCGGCGGATTCATCGACACACTGGAAGTTCCTACTATCGTCAAACTGCTCTGCGCTGCCGCCATGGCCCTGGGAACCAGTGTAGGCGGCTGGAAAATCATCCGTACGGTAGGCGGCAAAATTTTCAAGATGCATCCCATCCACGGATTTGCTGCCGATCTCAACTCGGCAGTTGTTATCTTTACGGCCACGCTGCTTCACCTGCCCGTATCGACGACCCATGTCGTATCCGGATCTATCATGGGTGTGGGCGCTGCCCAGCGCGTTAAAGCCGTCCACTGGAACGTAGCGCGCCAGATGGTTTCTGCCTGGGTCCTTACCATCCCCTGCACGGCCGTCATGGGAGCACTCGCCTTCCTCATCATCCGTTATGTCTTCTTTGCCGCCGTCTAAAACCTCAAACAAAAAACAGGAACTGTTCCATGAACGCACATCATGGGACGGTCCCTGTTTTTTTATATCTTATAAGGTAAATACATCAGCCAGGCTATGTACCTGTCCTTCTTCATGGATTACACGATAGGCTGCATGAAAAGTCATGGCATTGCGGTATATTTTAGCCACTGATTCCAGCGTTTCCATTCGATAAAATGCCTGGTTGAGGTTCGTACCTACAGCACAAGCCCCATGACTTGCCATGAGGATGACATTGACTTTCTTCAATCCCTGGGCACACTTGACGGCCAGATCCATTGATCCCGGTTCGGCAAAAGGCACGGTTATGACCGGTCCGAGGAAATCCCGCCCTTCCGTTACGACCTGACTGGGAAATTCCAATCCTGCCACTGATACAGCCGTAGCCGTCACAGGATGGCAGTGGACGATGGCTTTCACATCAGGACGGGCCTTATAGATTTCCAGATGAAGGCTCGTTTCGGACGACGCCTTGCCTTTTCCTTTTACGATATGCCCCTGCATGTCGATGAGCAGCAGGTCGGACGGCCTGAGTTCTCCCTTTGGCACACCGGAAGGCGTGATGACAATCAGGCCGTCGTCGCGGCGATAACTGATATTACCATCGCAGGCTACGACCAGCCCGCCTTCCTTCATCTTCCGGCCGATGCGGCATAGTTGTTTTTTTGTATCCTTTGTATCCATACCATTCACCTGTTCTTTCCTAAAAGATATCTCAATCATATCACAAAGTCCGTATGATAGTAAAAAATCAAAGTGTCACCGTAAAGGTGATGACGCCATTCTTATACGAAACATTGATAGAGCCTTTCAACAGCCGCACCAGTTCTTCTGCCATAGACAGGCCGATACCGTATCCGGCTTTGGCACTGCTGTGCGATTCATCCCCCCGATAGAAACGTTCGAAAAACCTCGTATAATCGACGCCCTTTCCACCGGCAAAATCATTAGAGACGGTCAGTACAGCCCCCTTGCCGATTTTCTTCGTCGTCAGAGTCACGGTAATCGTTCCTGCTTCATCGCAATACTTAACGGCATTATCGAGAAGGATACTGGCGATTTCATAGACACAGCGCTGATCCGCCACGACATGGATTCCCTCTTTTATGCGTGGCACGAGCATCTTTCCCTGGTCTTTGGCCAGAGCATCGAAAGATTGGACAGCCGACTGGATTTCATGAGAAATATCTATATCCTGCAGCGTTATATCTGTCCGGGAACGTTCGCCCCTTTTTGCCAGCATGATCAAATCATTGATCAGCTGTGACTGGCGCCGGACCTGTTTTAAAATATTGTCCGTCCACTGACTCTTGCCGTTGAGCATCTCGATAGTCTCAGCATTGGCCGAAATGATGGCAATCGGTGTTTTTAATTCGTGGCCGGCATTGGTAATAAACCGTTTCTGGTTTTCCATATTGCGGACAAAAGGCCGGACGGCCAGGCTGGACAAAGCCGCCAGAATGATTACATACAGAACAATGACAATCAGACCAAACCAGAAGGAATAGCGCAGCATATGATTGATGGACATGATATTTTTCGTGCTGTCCAGTACAATGAGCAGCCGGGACCCATCGGGATAGTCCTTCCTGAGATAGGCATAAACGGCCTTATCTCTATTGAGGAAACCTTTATCACTGGAAAGGTGGGATGCCATGTCAGCATAGACAATTGCTGAAGAAGCATCAAAAGCAGCGGTATGACTGATATCGACACGGGACACAGTCTGGTCTGCATCCCAGTAGACAGAAAAATATCGTACCTGGTAGAGAAAATCGGGTGTACTGGAAATCCAGTCATCACCGTCCAGCAGTACTTTATCGACGGCTGACCAGCCTGCATCACGATGAATCTGCCGTCCATCCGGCAACGTTCCGTCATTTTCAGCAATAGAAGTTATAATCCAGTCGATTTCCCTTATTTCATGCATATACACGATAGCATTGAGGACGGCCAGTGCTCCGACTACGATGATGATGACAGCGGCAGTACCGGCCAGGATAAACTTCCGGTGCATCTTTTTAATCATACTCATATCAGGACTCCTGCATGAGGCAGAAGGGACCTCCTTCATCGCCCCGGATCGTAATATCGGCATCGATAGCCGCTAATTTTTCTTTAAGATAGGAAATGTAAATCCAGACAATTTTTTCATCTTCGTCCTCATCGGGCCAGACGCGGCTGAGGATATCACTAGTTGTCAGATCCTTATGGGCATTCATCATCAATAACTGCATGAGTTTCGTTTCTTTGGCCGAAAGGCGGACTGCATTGGTACTGCATAATTCCTGTTCCGCCACATCCAGAGACACGGAACCAGTCTGCAGCTTCTGTGGTGTAAATGCCGTCGAACGCCGTGTCATGGCCCGCAAACGGGCCAGTAATTCAGCCATGGCAAAGGGCTTGGTCAGATAATCGTCCGCTCCGGCATCCAGTCCGTTGATACGGTCCGATACTTCTGATTTGGCTGTCAGCATAATGACCGGCGTCACATCGCCGCCATCGCGGATCTGCTGCAGCGCCTGTACCCCGTCCAATTTGGGCATCATAATATCAAACACCATACAATCATAGGAATGGCTCTGTGCCATGCGGACTGCCGCCTCTCCATCATAGACAGGATCGACTTCATACCCCGAATGGGTCAGTATGGCAACCAGTGCAGCCGACATATCTTTTTCGTCTTCTGCCAGTAAGATTTTCATTACGATTTCCCTCCTGTGTTATCTGCACGAATCAGATTCCGTATGGTCTGCATGGATAAATCACACGAAGCCAGTTCATCGGCACAGCGTTTCAACTCGCGGCTGATCATTTCCGGATTCTGGATATGTTTTTTATATTTCATTTCATGTTCCAGGCTGGCCCAGGAATCCATCGCCAGTGTGCGAAGCTGTATTTCCGCAAAGTAGCGCCCCGGGTTGTGTCCCAGCACATCGATAAACGGTGTCGTCACGGCGAGGATGAGATGATAGCTGCGATATCCGTTGGGCTTGGCATGGCGGACATAATCCTTCTCCTCTACTACCTCTACCTGAGGCAACTGGCGTAAGTAATTAATATTGGTATAAATATCGTCGATAAACCGGCAGACGATCCGCAGCCCGATAGCGTCGTGAATGTCATATAATGCTGAACGTTCTGTCTGCGGCAGTCCTTTCCGGTCACATTTGCCGCGCATACTACTGTCTGTTTTTATGCGGTACAGCAAGTGTTCATAAATCGTCGAACCCGTGCGGGCCTTTTCCCGTTCACTATACGCCCGGATTTCCCGGACCAGTGTTTCCATGACCTGTTCCAGCGAAGTCCTGTATATGCCGTATATATCTGTTTCCATGTACTCACCCTTTTATCACTATAATGATTTAGTATACCAGACCGAACCGTGAAATGCCATGTGCCGGCCATCACAATTTCGTCACAGTTAAAACGTTTTCTCCTTCTATTGTACCACATCTGCTTGACATCTGCCGGGAAAGCCCCTATGCTGAAAGTATCTACTGACAGAAAGGATGAAGACCTATGACGATAAAAAAAGCTGTATCCAATGACATCGATGACGTAGCCCAGAGCTATGAAGCCTTGTTCGATTATTTCGATTCCCATCGCGACCGGACGCACTGGCTGCGGGGAACCTATCCGACCCGTGCCGTAGCCGAACGGGGAGTTGCCGAAGGCTGGCTGTACGTACTGCGCGATGAAGAGGGCACGCTCCTGGCCAGTATGCTCCTCAATCACCATCAGGACGACGAATATGCTTCCCAGCCCTGGCGATATCCGGCAGATTCCGCACACGTGCTGGTACTGCATACGCTCTGTGTACTCCCCGGGCACAGCCGCCGCGGCATTGGCCGGCAGATGGTACAGTTTGCCCTGGACCAGGCCCGTTCCCGGGGATGTACGGTCATGCGCTTCGACACGAATATTGATAATATTCCCGCCAGCCACCTCTATGAAAATATGGGATTTGAACTAGTCAGCACGGGAAAGGCTATGCTAAATGGAATATTGCCTGTTACGTTACGCTATTATGAAAAGAAACTGGATTAAGGTGCATCTCATCGGATCATGGCTGTTGGCCCTTTGCCTTTGTATCGCTGTCCTGACAGTCTGGCCAGCCGCTGCCGCCGCACATCAGCCGGCAGTGACTCAGGACATGCCGTCCTCTCCGGCTGCCCGGGAATGGAAGGATGACAGGCTGGGCATCTCCCTGCAGCTTCCCGCTGGCTTTGCCCTGACTACGCCGCCCCGTCCGGAAATACACTTGGCAGCCGTACAGCCAGAGGGCCGGCTCTGCATCCAGATTTCGGAAGAAAAGCGAAGTCAGCCCATATCCCCGGGCAAGCAAAAAGCCTATCTGAAACAAAGCTGGGAAGCCTACCGGCGCGTATTGAAAACGGATCATACCGTCCGGGACATCCACACGGGTATGACTCATATCGGCACCCATCAGGCATCCCGTCTGACCTATACACAACGGTTCTACCTGGGGGATCAGATCATCGACCTGTACACCGAACGCTACCTTCTTTTATGGGGAAACAGCCTGTATATCCTGACACTGACGGCCGATGCCCAAACGAAAGAACCATATCTTCCGGCTATGCGCCAGTGTCTGCAAACGTTTACAACGTATTAGTTTCCCGATGCAGGATGCGTTTTCAGCTATGTATGAATAAGCCTCGATAAATAAGGGATGCCGTGATTCACACAGCATCCCCCTGTCATGCAAAACAGCTTGCAGATATGGTCTGCAAGCTGTAATTTTTTATTATTCTTCTTCGTCGGGAAGTTCCCCATTATGATATACGTCCTGGACGTCATCGATTTCATCGAGGGCATCGATGAGGTTTTCCAGTTTCTTGGCATCTTCAGCGCCGAGAGCAATGGTATTATCCGGAACCATCGTGATCTGGGCATGTTCTGTTTCGATACCGCTGTCTGCCAGCGCCTTTTCTACATTATCAAAGGCTTCCGGCGAGGTAATGATTTCAAATTCTTCATCACCGGTCTTAACATCATCGGCACCGGCATCGAGAGCGACTTCCATCAGCTGGTCTTCCGTCGCGTTTTCCTTGGACACGATGAAAATACCTTCATTTTTGAACATCCACGATACACACCCGGTTTCGCCGAGGTTTCCACCGTGTTTGCTAAATTCATGGCGGACAGCGGCTGCTGCACGGTTGCGGTTATCGGTAAGGACATTGACCGTGACGGCAACGCCGGCCGGGCCATAGCCTTCATAAGTGATTTCTTCGTAATTCTGGCCTTCCGTTGCGCCAGCGCCCTTCTGGATAGCCCGTTTGATATTATCCTTCGGAATATTGTTTTCTTTTGCCTTCTGCAGAGCCAGTTTCAGGCGCATATTACCCGTCGGGTCTGCTCCGCCCATACGGACGGCAATCGTGATTTCGCGGCTGATTTTTGTCGTAATCTTGCCACGGATCGCATCGTTTTTACCTTTTTTACGTTTAATATTCGCCCATTTTGAATGTCCGGACATCTTAGTTCCTCCTCTTTAGTTCCACCAGTCCTCGCCGGCAAGACGATCCAGAATAATCGCCGCAGCCGAACGAACGGAGAGATGATTGTAATCCCCTGCACCATAAATTGGTTCCAGGATAAAATCAAATTGTTCCATCGTTTCTTTTGTCATGCCATATCCCGTACCAAGGAGCAGCAGGACAGGAGTATCTTCTTCTTCTCTCTTGCGTCGGAGGTCCTTGTAGGAAATCGTATTGGCGTACGTCCTGGCATCGGTCGTCACGACATAAGGTCTTTTTCCTTCTGCATCGGTGACGGCCTGGACAGCCGCCCCGATGGAAGGACGGATGTCGAGGATGTCAAGAGCTTCCGTACGATACGAATTATAATTCTTTCCTACAGGGCTGCGCCAGAAATCGATAATCTTACGCACCATGTCCAGTTGTGCTTCGACATGGTGGATAATGAAATATTTTTTTACGCCATAAGTGCGGGCCGACCGGGAAATATCATGGAGATCATAATTCGTAATGGCCGTAGCAATGACGTTGAAGTTTTTATCATAAATCGGGTAGTGAACGAGCCCGATATACAGTGATGATTTCATAATTCCGTTTCCTTCTGTATGCGTTCCAGTATCATGCGGTCTGTATCCGAAAGAGAGCAACCCTGTAGAAGATCCGGTCTTTTGGCCACCGTACGGCGCAGTGACTGTTCACGGCGCCAGGCTGCAATTTTAGCATGATTGCCATTGCGTAGCACTTCTGGAACGGCATGGCCGCGAAATACGGCCGGCTTCGTGTATTGCGGGTATTCCAGCAGGGAATGATAAAACGAATCATCCGAAGCACTGCCAGCTGACCCCAGGACACCGGGAATCATGCGGGCTACGGCATCGGTGATGATCATAGCCGGCATTTCACCGCCTGTCACGACGAAATCGCCGATGGAAATCGTTTCATCAGCCAGATACTGCTCTACCCGGTAATCGACACCCTCATAATGACCGCACAACAAAATGAGCTGGTCATAAGCAGCCAGCTCACGCGCCTTGGCCTGATTAAAGGTCGAGCCGGCCGGTCCCATGAGGATGACACGCCGCCGGGGCACATCTCTGCGCACCGATTCTACGGCTGCAAACAACGGGCCTGCCTTCATCAGCATGCCACAGCCACCGCCATAAATGGTGTCATCCACCATGCGGTGCCGGTCATAGACAAAACTCCTGGGATTAGTCACATCGAGCTCCAGGAGTCCCTGTGCCCGTGCGCGGCCGATGATGCTATGCTGATAGAAAGCCTCTATAAATTCAGGAAATAAGGAAATTATATCGATTCTCATTCGTCAATCCATTCTGGCGGATTTACCACCATCTTCTTCGCTTTGATATCCACAGAGCGTATTACTTCAGGAATGACAGCTAATAGAAGCTCATTGCCGGCGTCATCGTTTACCACGTAAACGTCATTGCTTCCTGTCTTCAGAACGTCCGTCACTTTCCCCAGCAGCCTGCCTTCCAGGTTGTAGACAGCTATGCCGATGATATCAAAGACATAGTACTGCCCTTCTTTCAGCGGCATCAGATCTTCCCTTGGCACCTGCAATTCCTTGTGTACCAGAAGTTCCGCTGCATTACGGTCATCGACACCGGCAAACTTCATCAGGACGACATGTTTATGGAACCGTGCCGCCTTGACTTCATAGCGCTTGCCGTCGATGTACCCGTATTTCATATGCAGGAACCGTTCGGGAAAATCCGTATCGGGATAAATACGAACATCACCCCGCACACCGTGCGGGGCAACTATTTGACCGATAGTATAGAGATCCATACCCGTCATCGTATTACTGGCGGAAGGCAATAATCTTGTCGTCTTCGAGCAAGATTTCCGTGCCCATGAGTTTGCCCAGATCGTCTCCGACTTTGACAACGACCGTCTGTTCGAGCGTTCCCTGCCGGATTTCGGAGCCGATTTCGAGCTGTTCCGCCTGTTCGCGTTCGTGCTGGGCTTTCGCTTTGGCAGCGGCAATGTGCTGCTTCTGTTCTTCCACTTGCGCACGAAGAGATATCAAACCCTGTGCGTCGATTTTGGCCTGTTCGGTCATCATGCGCTTAGCCTGGAATTCCAGGTTCTGAGCTTCACGATCGATATCGCTCAACGCCTGATCAGCATTTCTGATGATTTTGTCTTTCAGTGCCTGTGTAACTTTGGACTTGACAGTCACCGGTACACGCAACGTAATCTGATCCATGGTTCCTCCTATACGATATCCACTGATACTTTTTTGTTAGCCTTCACTGCAGCCGCCTTGACGACAAGGCGCAGGGCCTTGGCAATCTTGCCTTGTTTGCCAATGACCTTGCCCATATCTTCCGGGGCTACATGAAGCTGATAGACTTCGAGGCCTTTCTTTTGAATCTTTGTAACTGTTACTGCTTCCGGTTTCTTTACCAGAGACCGGGCAATACAAGCAATCAATTCTTCCATCGTATCCAGCCTCACTTACTTTTTGGATGCTTCAAACTGAGCCATGATACCGGCTTTTTTGAAGAGAGAACGAATGGTATCAGTCGGCTGTGCGCCTTTGCCGAGCCAGGACAGAGCTGCTTCTGCGTCTACAGTCAGGCAGTCAGCGCCTTTGGCCGGATCGTACATGCCCAGAGTAGCAACAGGACGACCGTTTTTACGGGCATCGTGGGAATCAGCTACAACGACGCGGTAGATCGGTTTTTTCTTTGCGCCTAAACGAGCTAAACGAATTTTAATCATGAAAATCACCTCCTTATATGGACTGTCGCTTCATGAGAAGCCTCTAAAAGGGAAGACGTGGCAAAAAGCCCCGTCGTTTGTTCTTCTGCATTTTCTTGGCCTGCTTCATCATCTTCTGCATATCCGTAAACTGCTTGATGAGGCGGTTTACATCCTGCACCCGCGTGCCGCTTCCTTTGGCAATACGGCGTTTGCGGCTGTCTTTGATGAGCTGTTTCGGATTGGCACTGGCCCGTTCCTGGGCTGTCATAGACTGGATGATGGCTTCAATCCGCTTGAATTCCTTGCCATCCATATCGATTTTATCAATTTCTTTCTTATATTTGCCAATCCCGGGGATCAGGCTGACCAGACTGCTCATGTTCCCCATCTTCTTGACCATGTTCAGCTGGGCCAGGAAATCATCAAAGGTAAAGCTATTGCTCTTCATGGCCTTTTTCATATTGGCCATCGACTCTTCGTCAAAAGCAGCCTGCGCCTTTTCGATGATCGTTTCCACATCGCCCAGGTCGAGGATACGCGATGCATACCGGTCGGGATGGAATTCTTCCAGGCCGTCCAACTTTTCGCTGACGCCAATGAACTTGATGGGTTTACCCGTCACGGCCTTGATGGAAAGGGCCGCACCACCACGGGCGTCACCGTCGAGCTTGGTCATGATGATGCCATCAATGCCCAGCGCCTGATCGAAGGCAGATGCTGCCGTCACAGCGTCCTGGCCTGTCATGGCATCGACGACGAGCAGGATTTCATGGGGCTTGACCTGTTCCTTGATATGGACCAGTTCATCCATGAGCGTTTCATTGACATGAAGCCGCCCTGCCGTATCGATGATGACCACATCTTTCAGATGACTCAGGGCATATGGTATGGCATGCTGGGAAATAGCAACGGGATCTTTGCTCCCTTCTTCCGTATAGACGGGAATATCCAGATCCTGACCCAGCACCTGTAACTGTGTAATAGCCGCCGGACGGTATACGTCTGCCGCGACCAAAAGCGGGTTCTTGCCCTGGCCATGCAGCTTTCTGGCCAGTTTGGCCGCCGTCGTCGTCTTGCCGGCGCCCTGCAGCCCTACCAGCATAATAATGGTAGGTGGCTTACTGGCCATGGCGATACGGCTCTGCGTGCCACCGAGGAGTTCGGCCAGTTCATCACGGACAATCTTAATGACCGTCTGCGATGCATTCAGACTGCCAAATACTTCTTCGCCGACTGCCTTTTCCCGGACCCGCTTGATGAAGTCCTTGGTAACGGCGAAATTGACATCCGCTTCCAGGAGGGCACGGCGCATCTCTTTTAGCGCTTCACTGACATCTTCTTCAGAAAGCTTTCCCTTGCCGCGTAGTTTTTTGAATGCAGCCTGAAACCGTTCGGACAAACTCTCAAATGCCATTGATGGACCTCCCTTTCTGATTTACGCACATTACAATTCAATGTCTTTCAATATATGTTCTGCCTGTTCCTGCGCCGACTCTGTGCCAGACTCCAACAGCGATACAGCCGTATCGATTTTCTCCCGGATGGCATCTGTACGGGCAAGCAGGCCCAGTCTCGATTCATATCCTTCCAGCGAACGGGACGCCCGGTTGAGCATATCGTAGGCCCCCTGCCGCGAAATATGAAGCTCTTCTCCGATTTCACTGAGGGACAGGTCCAGATTAAAATACATCTCCATGCAACGGCGCTGCCGTTCTGTCAAAAGCGGCCCGTAAATATCAAGAAGTCTGCCCTTGCGTACAACATCTTCAATCATCGCCTCACCGCCCCGTGTGAATTCGTACTTTGCTAGTATACCGTAAGCAATGCTAACTGTCAAGTACTTTTACTTGGCAGTTAGCATAATATAAGCCACATATGATATTGTCTCAATAGACCACAGATGAAAATGTCCCCAATTTATGATATAATCTCTCTTTTTTATCATTATAAATATAAGGGGAGGGATTCCTATCAGAAAGGTAGAACTATCCATGAATGAAACCGGTACATCCTGTCTCCCAAAGCAACCAAAGCAAAAAAGAAA
>NZ_DGRS01000046.1:0-42146 GCF_002391155.1 Megasphaera sp. UBA4382
ATTTCCGGCTGATAGCCTGCTTCGCACAGCGTTTCGAATCCGTTGGTGATGAGCTGGCAGATACCGCCGCAGAGGACGGCCTGTTCGCCGAAGAGGTCCGTTTCCGTTTCTTCCTGGAACGTCGTCTGGATGACGCCGGCCCGGGTGCCGCCGATACCGCGGGCATAGGCCAGGGCGATGTCAAAGGCCTGACCGGAAGCATCCTGTCCGACGGCAAAGACATCGGGGACGCCGCTGCCTTCGACGAACTGGCGGCGTACGATATGGCCCGGGCCTTTGGGGGCTACCATGAAGACATCGACGTCGTCGGGCGGGATGATCTGCTTGAAGTGGATATTGAAGCCGTGGGCAAAGGCCAGGGCGCTGCCCGGTCTGAGGTTATCCCGGATTTCGTTTTTATATACGTCGGCCTGTTTTTCATCGGGAATGAGGACCATGGTGATGTCCGCACCGGCGACGGCTTCGGCGACGGTCTGGACGTTAAGACCGGCTTTACGGGCTTTTTCTGCCGATTTGCTCCCTTTATAGAGGCCGATGGTGACATCAATCCCGCTGTCGCGGAGGTTGAGCGCATGGGCGTGGCCCTGGCTGCCGTAGCCGATGATAGCGACTTTCTTTCCTTCCATAGCTTCCCAATTGACATCCTGATCATAAAACACTTTTGCCATATTAATTTCCCCCTTAATGCTTTTTCTGATAAAGAATAAAAAAAATCCGTCCCTTATAAGGGACGGATTGTATATCCGCGTTACCACCCAAATTCTTCACTACGGTGAAGCTCCTCACAACGTACCAACATACGCGTTTCCAGTAACGTGGAAATACCGTTGATGCTTAATACATTCAGCATCACTCTTCAGGGAGGATTTTCGTCTGTCTTGTATTACCGGCTTGCACCAAGTGCCGGCTCTCTGTAAATACCAAGGGCAGAGTACTCGTTCCCGTCATCAGATTTAGTCTTTATGTGCTTGCTCCCTGAGGACTCCTGTCCCTTGAGAGAAGTTGTGAACATTGTAACGGAACTATTCCTGTTTGTCAATAGAAAATATAGCCCGGAGGAATAGAACAAAACGGCGGTTTCGAATAATTAAGGGCAAACAAAACATGCTTTATAAAAACGACGTTAAAAATTAGTATATTAATAAAATACATTATAAAAACAAAAACAAATTAATGGGTCTGCTTTTACATCCCCCCCCGGAGTAAAGGGGCGGATATCAGGCAAATACCTTCCAAAGACCGATGAGTACCAGGGCCATGATGATGATGAAACTTATCACGCGGGTTTTGGAAAAGATTTTGGGATCATTGACCGTTCCTGGCGTCGGTTTGGGGGCTTCTACCTGCTGGGTGCCGCAGATCGGGCACATCCGTACGCCATCGCGCAGTTCAGTGCCGCATTTTTTACAAATCATATATGTCATCTCCTGAAATGTTGTTTTATATTTCCACCTGTATCATACCATGAGCGGAAGGGTCTTGCTAGTGTGCATTCCGGCATTTGTGATATAATGGAGCAAAAAGAAAAAGAGGGGGAACTGCTGTGGGAATGAATGATACACCTTCTGGTGAACGCGTACATATTGGCTTTTTTGGCCGCCGCAATGCCGGTAAATCCAGTGTTGTCAACGCTGTGACCGGACAGAATCTGGCTATTGTGTCGGATACGAAGGGGACGACGACTGATCCGGTGTATAAGGCCATGGAACTTTTGCCGCTGGGACCGGTACTGATCATTGATACACCGGGGTTTGATGATACAGGGGCTTTGGGGGAACTGCGCGTGGCGCGGACGCGGCAGGTGCTCAATAAAACGGATATAGCGGTCCTGGTCATCGATGCAGCAGAAGGAATGCAGCAGAGCGACAAAGAGACGCTGGACCTGATCCGGGAAAAACAACTTCCCTATATTATCGTTTATAATAAGAGTGATTTAACTACTGTACCCAATCAGATTCCCGATGATGTTTTATATGTCAGTGCCAGAAACAATACGGGCATTCATGAATTAAAAGAACGGATGGCCCGGCTGAAACCGCAGGATACGGGAGTTCCTATCGTGCGGGATATGGTACATCGGGGAGATTTTTTTGTACTCGTCGTACCTGTCGATTCGGCGGCTCCGAAAGGGCGGCTGATCCTGCCCCAGCAGCAGACTATACGGGATATACTCGATGCAGACGGGACGGCCATCGTCGTCAAGGAAACGGGGCTGAAAGATACCCTGTATCGTCTGGGCCAGAAGCCACAGATGGTCATTACCGACAGTCAGGCTTTTAAGCGGGTGTCAGCCGATACGCCGGATGACATTACGCTGACTTCTTTTTCCATTCTCATGGCACGCCACAAAGGCTTCCTGGATATTGCCATAGAAGGGGTGAGAGCCCTGAAACAACTCCAGGACGGCGATACGGTGCTTATTTCAGAAGGATGTACCCATCATAGGCAGTGTGACGATATCGGGACTGTCAAAATTCCCCGCTGGCTGCAGCAGTATACGGGGAAAAAGCTGGTCATTGAAACGTCTTCCGGACGGGATTTCCCTATGGATTTGACAAGATATGCCATGGTCATTCACTGCGGTGGATGCATGTTGAATGAACGGGAAGTGGCAGCACGGATGCAGCGGGCACAAAGACAGCATGTACCCATTACAAATTATGGGATTTTTATTGCCTGCATCCATGGGATACTGAAACGCAGCCTGGCACCATTTCCCGATTTACAGAAACGGGTCCCGTAGAGGAGAGAACGATGGAACGCTGGCTTATTTTGAAAATACAATCGGTTTTATTCCATAATCCCGCCGCAAGGGAAATCGCCGTCGGGATGGCCCGCTGGGGATTCTGGGCGTATATCCTCTATGGCCTTGTGCAATGGTTCCGCCCGGGAAATCTGCCGCAGCAGATCCGGCGCCGGCAATCAATGACAGAGGCCCTGTTTTCCGTGGGGATCAGTTCTTTCTTTTCCTTTCTCATATCGCTCATATGGCGGCGTCAGCGTCCCTTTGCCGCCCATGGTTCCGTAAGGCAGGCGGTCATACATAAAAATAACGCGTCCTTTCCCAGTAACCATACGATGAATGCAGCAGCTGCAGCACTGACGGTATTTCGTTATCAAAAGAGGTCAGGGACGGTGCTCCTGATATGGAGTATACTAATTGGCGCATCGCGGATTGCCTGCGGTGTACATTATGTGACAGATATTTTAGGCGGAATGATTCTGGGATATATGAGCAGCCGCATTGCCGGACGGAGCAGACTGGTTCGTCTGGTATCTTTTTTGGTGCCAGTGGTTTTGAAAATAGGCAGAAAAAGATAAAATAATTAGGGATGTATTGACGAATAAATTCGAAAATACGTTCAAATTAAAACGTAATTATTGATATTTAAAATAGCGTACTATAAACACGTAGTGGTATACAGCTGGCACATAATAATGTGCCAGCTTTTTATGAGCCCGAAAATGCGATATATAAGGCATTTGCGGACTTTATTAAAATTAGATTAAAAAATAAATAAAACACAATGATGTTATTTTTCTTGTAAAAATACATTATTTAGCATACAATAAATTTGTCAATAAGAGTACGGCAACGTACTTGAGGATACCGCTTATAAATCACAAGAGAGAGGAGAGTAACACATTATGGCAAAGAAAATTTTTAAAACAATGGACGGTAATGAAGCGGCTGCATACATAGCGTATGCCTTTACAGAAATCGCTTCTATTTTCCCAATCACACCGTCATCCCCTATGGCTGAACACGTAGATGAATGGGCAGCCCATGGTCGGAAGAACTTGTTCGGGACGACGGTCCAGGTACAGGAAATGCAGTCTGAAAAAGGGGCAGCCGGTGCAATGCATGGCGCATTGAATGCCGGTGCGCTGACGACGACCTTTACTTCGTCCCAGGGCATGATGATCATGCTTTCCAACATGTTCAAGATTTCCAGTGAACTTCTGCCTGGCGTATTCCACGTAGCATCCCGTACAGTAGCCACCAACGGGTATACGATTTTTGCCGGTCATGATGATGCCATGGCTATGCGTGGCACGGGCATCAGCATGATGTGTGAATCGAGCGTACAGGAAGTCATGGATCTGGCTGCCGTCGTCCATGCAACGGCTATTTCCTGCCGCATTCCTATCCTGAACTTCTTCGATGGATTCCGTACATCTCACGAAATTCAGAAGATAGAAGTCATCCCTTATGAAGAGCTCCGCCCGATGCTGGATATGGAAGCCGTCAAGGCGTTCCGTGCCCGTGGCATGAACCCGGATGATCCGGAAGCGATTTCTTTCTGCGAACCGGCAGAAACGTATATGCAACATCGTGAATCGTTGAATAAATTCTATGACCGCGTACCGGATGTAGCCGAAAGCTATATGAAGAAAATCAGCGAAATCACCGGCCGGGAATATCACCTCTTCAACTATACAGGTGCACCGGATGCAGAATTCGTCCTGGTAGCTATGGGGTCTGGCGCACAGACCATTGAAGAAACGGTTAAGATGATGGTTGAAAAAGGCGAAAAAGTAGGCTGCATCAACGTCCACATGTTCCGTCCGTGGTCGGAAAAGCATTTCCTGTCCGTCCTGCCGAATACGGTCAAGAAGATTGCCGTCCTGGACCGCACGAAAGAAACCGGCGCCAACGGGGAACCGTTATACCACAGCGTCGCCGCTACTTTTGCCGCTGCTGACCGGTCGCCGAAGATTTATCATGGCCGTTATGGTATTGCTTCCAAGGAATTCCTGCCGGGCGATGTCGTAGCTGCCTTTGAAAACCTGAAAGCCTTTGAACCGAAGAATGATTTCACACTGAGCATCGTCGATGATGTGACCTATAAATCCCTGCCCCGTGTGGAAGGTGTCCATACAGGCGGTAAAGGCCTCAAAGCATGTAAGTTCTGGGGCTTCGGGTCTGACGGCACGGTCGGTGCCAATAAGAGCGCTATCAAGATTATTGGCGATAATACGGACATGTATGCCCAGGCATATTTTGCCTATGACTCCAAGAAATCAGGCGGTGTCACCGTATCGCATCTGCGCTTTGGTGATACGCCCATCAAGATGCCATATCTGATCAATAACGCCGATTTCATTGCCTGCCACCGCCAGTCGTACGTACATGGTTTTGACCTCCTGAGAGGCATTAAAAAAGGTGGTACGTTCCTGCTCAACACTGTCTGGAAACCAGAAGAACTGAGCGAAAAGCTGCCGGCAAGATTAAAACGGGATATTGCCCGCAATAATGTACAGTTCTACATTATCGATGCTGTAGGTATTGCCCAGAAGATTGGCCTCGGCGGCCGTATCAACATGATTATGCAGTCGGCCTTCTTCAAACTGTCCGAAGTCATTCCTGTAGACCTGGCTATTGATAAACTGAAAGAATCGGTCGTCAAATCTTATGGCAAGAAGGGCCAGAAAGTTGTCGATATGAATAATGCAGCAATCGATGAAGGACTGAAGAATATTGTGAAGATCGACGTACCGGCCGACTGGGCTGATGCACAGGACGAACCGGTTGACCTTTCGAAGCACACGAAATTCTTCCGCGAATTCTCTATTCCGGTCAATGCCCTGGAAGGCGACGACCTGCCAGTCAGTGCATACAACGGCATGGAAGACGGCAGATGGCCGACTGGTACATGCGCAGAAGAAAAACGCGGCGTAGCCATGTTCGTGCCGAGCTGGGATGCAGAAAAATGTATCGGTTGTAACCAGTGTTCCTTCGTCTGCCCGCACGCCGCTATTCGTCCGTTCCTCCTGACGCCGGATGAAGCCGTTAATGCACCGGAAGGTTATCAGGATAAAGAAATCAAAGTAGCTCCGGGATACAAATTCAACATTGTCGTATCGGTCATGGACTGCTTGGGCTGCGGCAGCTGTACTCATGTCTGCCCGAAGGAAGCCCTGACCATGAAACCGTTCGACGACGAAGAATACAAAGCTGCACTGTGGGATTATGTCATTGCCCTGCCGCAGAAGAAGAACCCCATGAAGAAAGATACGGTCATCGGCAGCCAGTTCGAACAGCCGCTGCTTGAATTTACCGGTGCCTGCGCTGGTTGTGCTGAAACGCCGTACTGTAAAGTCGTTACCCAGCTCTTCGGCGACCGCATGATGGTTGCCAATGCTCACGGCTGTTCCTCCGTATGGGGCGGCAGTGCTCCGGACTGCGGTTATACGAAGAATGCCCAGGGTCATGGCCCGGCATGGTCTACGTCCCTGTTCGAAGATAACGCCGAATATGGCTTTGGCATGATGCTGGCAGAACAGGCCGAACGCAAGCTCCTGGAAAAATATATGGACGACGCTATGGACGTTGCCAGCCCGCAGCTGCAGGAAGCATTCAAGGACTGGAAAGAACATAAACTGGAAGGCGAAGGCTCGCGGCAGCGTTCCGATGCTATCATCGCTCTGCTGGAACAGGAAAAAGAAGGCAAGCCGGCTCTGGAACAGGTATATGAAATGAAGAAGTTCCTCGTCAAACGTAGCCAGTGGATCTTCGGCGGCGACGGCTGGGCTTATGATATCGGCTATGGCGGCCTGGATCACGTACTGGCCCAGGGTCAGGATATCAACGTCCTCGTATTCGATACGGAAGTATATTCCAACACGGGCGGCCAGGCTTCCAAAGCAACGCCGACGGCAGCTGTTGCCCAGTTCGCAGCTTCCGGCAAGAAGACGAAGAAGAAAGACCTGGGCATGATGGAAGCCCAGTACGGATATATCTATGTAGCTCAGGTTGCTATGGGTGCTGATAAGAATCAGTTCCTGAAAGCCCTGAAAGAAGCAGAAGCCTATAAAGGTCCGTCTCTGATCATCGGCTATGCACCGTGCATCAACCATGGTCTGAAAGTAGGCCAGGGACAGAGCCAGCTGGAAGAAAAACGGGCTGTCGAAGCCGGATACTGGCATCTGTGGAGATACAATCCGGAACTCAAGAAACAGGGCAAGAATCCGTTCACGCTCGATTCGAAACCGCCGACAGCAAACTTCCGCGATTTCCTCATGGGCGAAACCCGGTTTGCTTCCTTGAAACGTACCTTCCCGGATACGGCAGAAGCTCTGTTTGAAAAGACGGAACAGGATGCCAAAGAACGGTATGAAGGCTATGTCCGCCTGACAAAGGCCTATGATGAAAAATAACACAGATATCATGGCGCCGTAAGGCATGATGGTATACACACTCTTGTGTTTATGAGCACAGACACCCCTGGGGATTTCCCCAGGGGTGTTTGCTATCTGTATGGGATTGTTCCTTTCGGTCTATCCCTTGATCCGCTGGCGTTTGTTGCCTACGACGAGGTAGCGGCTGATACTGCGGTAGACCATGAAGGTAAAGAAGAAGAAGCCAAACAGGAATACCAGAGCGTAATCCAGTGTGAGTGGTTCATCCTGTACGTAGTACCAGGCACAGATGAGGGTCAGTATAAGGCTGCCGTACATAGATATGAGGACGCTTACCGTACGTTGTCCCCGGTCGCGCATGGAAAAGAAATCTTTGAAATGGATATAAAAACCGATAGTCGAGAATATAAGCGCTGCCGTGACGATGCCGATGGCGAGAACGCTCAGCTGGAAATAGAGTGAGACGAGAAGCAGTACCATGAGAAAGAGGGTACACAGGAAAATACCTTCCTGACGACGGATATCCTGTTTGTCCTCTTCTTCATAGGTACGGCTATCCCGGTTGCGATGACGTGCCATGGAATCACCTCCTTTGTATACCCTTTATTATAGCATATTTGCCGTGACGGGTTCTGCTTATTCGCGAAAGCGGTATCCTGCACCCCAGACGGTTTCGATATAGATGGGTTTGGCCGGGTCTGGTTCAATTTTTTCGCGGATGCGGTTGATGTGGACCATGACGGTCGCCGTATCGCCTTCGGCATCGAGACCCCAGACTTTTTCAAACAGGCGGTCCCGGCTGAAGACGAGACCTTTATTCTGGGCCAGGAATACGAGTAGCTCAAATTCCTTATTGGTCAGGGTGACTTCCCGGCCGCCGGCGAAGACGCGGTGTTTATCGACGTATATTTCCAGTTCTCCGGACCGGATGACGGCACCGTCGGCAGGAGAAGCTGACCGGGTCAGGCGTTCGTACCGCGTGATATGGGCTTTGACGCGGGCTACGAGCTCCGGCGGGCTGAAAGGCTTGCTGATATAGTCGTCGGCGCCGAGACCCAGTCCGCGGATTTTGTCGATGTCTTCCCGCTTGGCCGATACCATGAGGATAGGGACCTCTTTTTCGGCCCGGATGCGCTTGCAGATGTGGAAGCCGTCCATCCCGGGCAGCATGATGTCCAGCAGAATGAGATCGTATGTGCCGTGGAGGGCCCGGTCCAGGCCTTTTATGCCGTCGGTCTCGATGTCACTTTCGATGGCATTGGCTTCGAGGAAATCCTGTTCCAGTTCGGCGATTTCCTGATTGTCTTCAATGATGAGTATTTTTTTCATATTCTGACTCCTTAGCTGCTGCTGGCAGCGTAATGATGATGGACAGGCCACCGCCGGGCGTTTCCCCGGCAGAGATGGTGCCGTTCATGCCTTCGATGATCTGCCGTACGATAGCCAGCCCGAGGCCGCTGCCTTTTTTGACATCTGTCCGCGCCGCGTCGGTACGGTAGAAACTGTCGAACAGGCGGGGGAGGAATGGCGGTGCCACGCCAGGGCCATGGTCGGCAAAGACGAGGCGGACCTGATCAGGACCGTCTGTTACGGTTATTTCCATCGCTACTTTAGGCTTATCCTTGTATTTGATACTGTTTTCCAGGATATTTTCTACGACCCGTTGGAACTGGGCCCGGTCCAGTTGTACACAGGCTCTTCCAGTCGCCCGGCAGGTCAGGTCCAGTCCCCGTTCAGACAGGCGCTGCCTGTTTTCTCCGGTGTAGTCTTCCATATAGGACGAAAGGGAGACCGGGGTCAGGGAAAAGGACACCTGCCCCAGATCCAGCTTGGAGAACAGGAAGAGCTGTTCTACCAGTTTTTCCATGGTGCAGGCATTCTGGTATATCTGGGTGACGTAGCGTTGTTTCTTTTCTTCGGTCCGGGCAATTCCTTCGAGGATGCCGCTGGCGTATCCTTTGAGCAGGGTCAGAGGGGTCGATAAATCGTGGGAAATACCGGCGATGAGTTCTTTCCTGTTTTTTTCATAGCGCTGCTGGGCTTCACGGGCGCTTTTCAGCTGGCGGCGCATGTGGTCAAAAGCAAGGCAGGTCCGGCCCAGTTCATCGCGGAATGTGGATGTCATGTGATAGTCGAGATTGCCTTTTTCAATTTCTGCCGCTGCCTGACGCAGTGTTTCCAGGGGCTGCAGGATCTGACGGGAGAGCAGATGGGACAGGATGAGGCCGCAGGCGATGATAATCGCGCTGGCCGTGACGATGATGACAATGAGCAGTCCCTGCAGGACGCCTTTGGCCAGTCCGGCGCGGATGCCGCTTTTGGCGATAAATGGCATGGGTCCCGACGCGATGACCGTCGTCCCCGTGTGAAGCGCCGTATAGCGTAAGAAAAATCCGTCGCCATCCCAGATCATGGCCGTGTTCTGACCGCCTGATTTGCTCAGGACCCGTTCGGCCAGGCTGGTGGCATTGCTGCCGGGGGTGACGTACATGGTCCGTCCGTCCCGTATAATGGCCGTGGCGATGCCCAGATCTTCCAGTGTGCGACAGTCTTCTTTCAGGTCTTTGAGTTTCAGCGGCCCCGGGTGTTCGGCTTTGACGCGCAGGGAGCTGACCGTGTACTGGATGGACAGGGCCGGTCCTTTTTCGGGCCAGAGCGTGGCCAGGTCGCTTTGCTGGGCCGAAAAGCGCAGGCCCTGGAACAGAAGCAGGCCCAGCAGGGTCAGGATGCAGACCGGCACGAGGACCATGGTGACGTTTGCCATGAGCAGTCGCCTTCTCAGGGGGATATCTTGTATATGCAGCATAAGCAGTATCCTTTCTCGTACATATTTTCTCACAGTATATATTGTCATTATATACTGTGTCGGCACAATCTGCCAGAGACCGGATGGGGTATGACAAAAAGGGACCTCCTGTGATGGCCCGGCCATCATAGGAGGTCTCTTTGCAGGTATCAGGCAATGCGGCTGGCCAGGATGTCTCCACTTACGGCATCTATAAGGATGTGGTAGTGGATGTCGCCATCGGAAGCACGGATCTGATAGACAGGATGGAACGCCGTGGCAGCCGGGGTGGCTGGTGCAGCCGGTGCAGTTGCTGCAGGCTGGACATCCGGTGCAGGCCGGGTGTCAGGGGCGGTGCCTTTACCAGTGGCACCGGCTGTGTCATCAGGCCGTGCAGTTCCCGGAGCCGGGGTTCTGTCTTTTTCCCGGTCCTGTTTTTTGTCCCGGTATTTTTTATCTTTCTTGTCCTTTTCTTTATGCCGGTCCTCTCCTTTTTCATGTTTGCTACCTTCAAGGTCTATGAGGGAGATGCGGGAGAAACTAAGGGAGCTTTCGTCTTTCCCGATAGCCTGGGCGGCCAGGGCGCGGGCTTTTTCTTCCGGGATGAGGGTCAGGTTCTGTGCCTGTGCCTGGGCTTCAATCATCTGGGAGATGGCCTGGATCTTCTTTTCTTTATAAGCCTGTTTTTGCTGATGATGATACCAGGCACCTCCGCTGCCGGCGACGGTACAGATGACGATGGCGGTTACGGCGATTTTCGCGTTGCGGGCCGTGAAGATTTTCGATTTCCATGTATGCAGGTACGTATTCCATTTTTCTTGTGTCATGATGTATTCCTCCTCTGTTGTTTACTGACAAGGATAGTGTACAGGTAAAAGCTAAAATCCATCTAAACCGGGGCATAAGAGTTTCGAAAATTTCTCTGTACATCGGGCATTGTCTCTTTGTTGACATCGGCCCTTCTATATGGTACGCTGAACGAGGATAACTCATACTGGAAATAACGCCCTGACGGAATCTGTCCCGTGAGGGCATTTTTATTGGGAGGCAGGAATGATAAAAGCTGTAAAGAATTATGATGTCGTTATTATCGGGGCCGGGCCGGCCGGTATTTTTACGGCACTGGAACTGGCCGATAAAGGATATACGATCCTCATGGTAGAAAAAGGACAGGACATCCGCGACCGCATCGCTACGAGCGTCAATCCGCAGGCACTGGCCAAGGACAAGGTACGCAATGTCGTCTGTGGCTGGGGCGGTGCCGGGGCGTTCAGTGATGGGAAACTGACGCTTACCACGGAGTTTGGCGGCAATCTCGACGACTATATGTCCCAGGCAGAGCTGGCGGAAAAAATCAAATACGTCGATTCCGTATACTGCCGCTTCGGCGGTGCTGACCGCAAGGTATACGGTGATGAAAATCCCGAAGAAATCCGCCGCATCCAGCGTCGGGCTGCTGCAGCCGACCTGCGTTTCATCCCGGCCCGGATCCGTCATCTCGGGACGGATGTCAACGCCCAGATCCTGACAAATATGCGCGATTTCCTTGATGGTAAGGCGGATATCCTGTCCGATACGGCGGTGGAACACATCGTCGTTGAAGACGGCACAGTACGGGGCGTCATCATCGACGGCCAGCTCTACGGCTGCCAGTACCTCGTAGCCGCGCCGGGCCGGGAAGGGTCGGAATGGTTCGTCGGCGAAGTAGAACAGATGGGCCTGTCCCTGACATCCAATGCCGTCGATATCGGCGTCCGCGTCGAAATGCCGGCGGAAATCTTTGAACCCATCACGGATATCGTCTACGAATCGAAACTCATATATTTCAGCAAGTCCTTTGATGACCGCATCCGGACGTTCTGCATGAATCCCTATGGCTTTGTCGTCACGGAAAACAACGACGGCCTTTTGACGGTCAATGGCCACAGCTATGCTCACAAGCGCAGTGAAAACACGAATTTCGCCATTCTCGTTTCCAAGAAATTCACTGAACCGTTCCACGAACCGATCCGCTACGGCAAGTACATCGCCCGCCTGGCCAATATCCTTGGCGGCGGCGTCATCGTACAGCGTCTGGGCGATTTCCTCGACGGCCGCCGCTCGACGCCGGAACGGATCCGCCGCGGTCTCGTGCGGCCGACCATGCCCAGCGCGACACCGGGCGATTTGTCGCTGGTCCTGCCGTACCGCCATATGCTGGATATTAAGGAAATGTTCGAAGCCCTGGATAAGGTAGCGCCGGGAGCTAATTCCCGCCACACACTCTTGTACGGCGTGGAAGTGAAATTCTATTCTAACCGCCTGGAACTGAACAATAAACTGGAAACGAAGATTCCTAATTTCTTTGCCATCGGTGACGGGGCCGGTATCACGCGTGGCCTCGTACAGGCATCGGCAGCTGGTGTCACCGTAGGCCAGGAAATCCTGTCGCGCACGCGGCATCATTGACGCGGCGCCAGAGAGACGATACAATGAAAAGATAGAGATTTTGATCTATACCATACGAGGAGGATGTCATTCATGTTAGCATCGAAGTTATATTGCCCGACGCTGCGCGAAATCCCTGCAGAAGCAGAAATCGCCAGCCATCAGTATATGTTAAAAGCCGGTATGATCCGCAAGAACGGCGGCGGTTTGTATTCGTTCCTGCCCTTGGGACGGCGGGTTGAGCTGAAAATCGAAGCCATTGTCCGCGAAGAAATGGACGGAATCGGCGCACAGGAAATCATGATGCCCATCATGCAGCCGGCAGAAATCTGGCATGAATCGGGACGCTGGAACGCTTACGGCCCGGAAATGTTTAAGCTGGAAGACCGTCATGGCAATCATTTCTGTCTGGGACCGACCCACGAAGAACTGATTACGACGCTGGTCCGCAACGAATTGCGCTCGTACAAGCAGCTGCCGGTCACACTCTGGCAGATGCAGAATAAGTACCGCGATGAAATCCGTCCCCGCTTCGGCCTCATGCGCAGCCGTGAATTTGTCATGAAAGACGCCTATTCGTTTGACGTCGATGCCGAAGGACTGCACAAGAGCTATCAGGATGAATACGATGCCTACACGCGTATCTTTACCCGCTGTGGCCTGAACTTCAAGCCTGTCGAAGCCGACAGCGGACAAATCGGCGGCAGCCATACCCACGAATTCATGGCTCTGGCCGAAGCAGGGGAAGCGGAAGTCGTATCGTGCCCGAAGTGCGAATACGCGGCAGATATTGAAAAGGCTGAACCGGCAGCCCTTGCGATGGCAGCAGAAGACGCAAAGGATATGGAACTCATCGAAACGCCGGGCTGCTCTACCATTGAAGAATTGGCAGCCTTTATGAAGATTCCCGTAGAAAAGACTATCAAGGCTGTAGCCTTCACTATCGACGGCGAAAAGACGGTCCTCTGCATGGTCCGCGGCGATCACGAAGTCAACGATGTAGCCGTCCAGAACTTCGTTGGCGGTAATGCCATCGAACCTGCGACGGAAGACGAATTGAAGGCCCATGGCCTGCAGCCGGGCTATATGAGTCCTATCGGCGCTGATACACCCGATAATGAAACGTTCTTCGTCCTCGTCGATCCGACGGCTATGAATGTGCCTAACGGCGTCACCGGTGCCAATAAAGCCGGGTATCATTACCAGAATGTCAATCCGGACCGGGATTTCAAAAACGTCACGGTGGCCACTATCCGCCTGATGGTCGAAGGCGATGCCTGCCCGCACTGCGGCGCGCCGGTTCACATCATGCGCGGCATCGAAGTCGGCCAGGTATTTGAATTGGGGACCAAGTATTCCGAATCCCTCCACGCTACCTTCCTCGACCAGGACGGCAAGGCCAAACCGTTCTACATGGGCTGCTACGGCATCGGCGTCACCCGCACCATTGCCGCTGCCATCGAACAGTTCCACGATGATAAAGGCATCATGTGGCCGGTAGCCATTGCTCCGTATGAAGTAGTCATCCTGCCGCTCAACATGAAAGATGAAGAACTGGCCGGTTACGCACAGGATTTGTACCAACAGTTTATGGCCGTTTCCTCTGATGTCGTTCTCGATGACCGCAAGGAACGGGCCGGTGTCAAATTCAACGACGCAGACCTCATCGGCTACCCTGTCCAGGTCGTCATCGGCAAAGATACGAAGAATAACGGCACGGTCGAAATCAAGGTCCGCCGGACGGGCGAAAAAGAAGTCGTAGCCAAGGAACAGGCCCTGACACGGGTACAGGAAATCCTTTCGGATCTGCGCAGCAAAAACATGTAAGAACTGCTGTTCCTGCGCTATTTCCTATGGCTCTGGCGGCAGGGATGGTGTATAATAAAGCGTAAGCTTATTTCCAATATACATCTGTTCAAAGGAGAGATACTCGTGATAGAACGTTATACAAAAGAAGAAATGGGTAAGATCTGGGCTGAATACAATGAATGGAATACTATGAAAGAAGTAGAAATCCTGGCCAGCGAAGCCCAGGCTGAACTGGGGAACGTCCCAAAGGAAGCGGCGAAGGAAATCCGCGAAAAAGCTGCTTTTACGGTAGAACGCATCCATGAAATCGAAGCCGAAACCCATCATGACATTGCCGCTTTTGTATCCACGTTGTCTGAAAATATCGGCGAAGCCGGCAAGTATGTCCATCTCGGCCTGACATCGACCGATGTCAAAGATACGGCACTGGGCTACATGCTCAAACAGGCATCGGATATCCTCATCAAGGACCTGGAAAACTTCCATGCCGTCCTGCGCCGCCGTGCCGTCGAATTCAAATACACTCCCTGTATCGGCCGTACTCATGGAATCCATGCCGAAGCGACTACGTTCGGTCTGAAATTATGCAACTGGATGGCTGAAATCGAACGGGATATCGACCGCATGAAACACGCCAAAAAGACCATCGCCGTCGGCAAGATTTCCGGCGCCGTCGGTACCTATGCCGATATCGACCCGTTCGTTGAAAAATACGTCTGCGAACACCTGGGCATCGAAGCTTCTCCGATTTCTTCCCAGACTTTGCAGCGTGACCGCCATGCTGAATACGTGACGACTCTGGCCGTCATCGCCAGCTCCATCGACAAGATGGCAACGGAAATCCGTCATCTCCAACGGACAGAAGTACGGGAAGCAGAAGAATATTTCAGCCCCAAACAGAAGGGCTCGTCCATCATGCCCCACAAGCGCAATCCCATTACGTGTGAACGCATGTGCGGCCTGGCCCGCGTCATCCGCGGCAATGCCCAGGCAGCCCTGGAAGATGTCGCTCTCTGGCATGAACGGGATATCTCCCATTCGTCCGTCGAACGGGTTATCCTGCCGGACAGCACCATTGCCCTGGACTACATGCTCCAGACCTTTACCCGCGTCATCGACCGTCTCCTCGTATATCCTGACAAGATGATGAAGGACCTCAACCTGACCGGCGGCCTTATCTACAGCCCGATCATCCTCAACACGCTCGTAGAAAAAGGCGCCGTCCGCGAACAGGCGTATCGCTGGGTACAGCGCAATGCCATGAAACGCTGGCTCGAAGGGGAAGATTTCCTGGAAAACCTGAAGAAAGACGAAGACGTAAAGAAATATATGACGGCAGAAGAAATCGAAGGCTGCTTCGACGTCAACAAGATGCTCCGCCATGTCGATACTATCTTCGCCCGCTTCGGCATCTGATCCAGCCGGCTATAGACGATACAATATAAGAAAGAGGGGAGCTGCAGCATGTTACAGATGCCGGCAGCTCCCCGTTTTTGTATAAAAAAGAGAGGCCGCCAGACGAACCGGTTTAACAGCCTGCGAACGGCAGTTTCTTCGTCAAACATCAAACATCAAACTATCTATCCCGGAGGTGTACTATGTACTATTTTGACAATGCGGCTACGACGGTACAGAAGCCGCCGGCTGTTGCTGAGGCGGTGTACGAAGTGCTTCATAGCGGCCTGTATGGCAATCCGTCCCGTGGCGCCCACGGGTATTCCCTGCGGGCGTATGAACTGGTGCTGGAGGCCAAAGAGCAGGTAAAAAGCCTGTTTTCTGCCGGGCAGGATTATGAGGTGGCCTTTACGCACAACTCGACGACGGCGCTCAATCTGGTCCTCAAGGGACTGGTGCGTCCGGGAGACCACGTGCTGACGACGATGTGGGAACATAATGCCGTCCTGCGCCCGTTGTACCAGCTGGAGAAAGAAGGTGCCACCGTAGATTTTATCGGCAGTGATGCCCGCACGGGGCAGCTCCGTTATGAGGAACTGGAGCAGAAACTCCGGCTGGAAACGAAGCTGGTCGTATGCAATCATGCGTCCAATGTGACGGGAAATGTGCTGGATATATCCCGCATACGGGCTTTCTGTAAAGCCCATGGCCTGTTTCTCGTCATCGATGCATCCCAGTCGGCTGGCGTCGTTCCCATCGATGTGTCGGACGGGACGATAACGGCTATCTGCTTTACGGGTCATAAATCACTCTACGGACCGGGAGGAACGGGCGGTGTCTGCATCCGCCGCGATGCACCGGTCCGGCCGGTCCTGACCGGTGGCGATGGCGTCCATGCCTTTGACCACGACCAGCCCGGTGGTGTCCCTGCCATACTGGAAGCGGGGACGGCCAATGTCGCCGGCATTGCCGGCCTGAGTGCCGGCGTGTCCTATATACGGGAACACTGGCAGGAGCTGCAGCGGAAGCAGGCGGTTCTGAGTGACTATTTTCTCCAAGGACTACAGCAGATTCCGGATCTAGTACTCTATGGCGATGTTTCCGGTCCGCGCGTCCCCGTCTTTGCCGTCAATTTCCCCGGTGCTGAATCAACCGTCGTCAGTGATATACTCTGGGAGACCTATGGCATCGCTACGCGGCCGGGATTTCACTGTGCTCCCCTCCTGCATGAATCTTTGGGAACAAAAGAGCAGGGAGCCGTGCGCTTTTCCCTTTCATCCTTTACGACACGGGATGACCTGGACGCAGCCCTTGTCGCCCTGAAAAAGATAAGTGCCCTGCAAAGATGAACGAAATGCATAACAAATATGATATGTCTGTTTCAAATGGACGCTTGACTATTTAGAGTGGAAATAGTATCGTATAGTACAGGCGTGTGGTATACGTAACGTCCTCATTTCTTGGGAAAGAAAAGGGGAATATCTGTCCCGGTCCGCCACCGGGACAGATTTTATTGGAGGCGTGAGTATCATGAACGAAACGATTGCATCAGCTCTCAGTAATGAGGAAGTAAAAGACATCCTGACCAAATTTGTCCAGACTAATACGGTCAACCCGCCGGGTAATGAAAAAGTTCTGGCTCAGTGGATTGCCGATGATTTCAAAAAAGCCGGCATTGAAGCCGAAGTGCGCGATATGGGCGACGGCCGGGCTAACGTCGTGGCGCGGATCAAAGGCAGCGGTGAACGGAAAGCCCTGCTTTTCGACGGCCATCTCGACACGGTTCCGCCGGGAAACTGGACGGAAGACCCCTGGGGGGCTGTCGTCAAAGACGGCAAACTCTATGGCTTGGGGGCATCGGACATGAAAGGCGGTCTGGCTGCGATGATGCATGTCGTTAAAGCCATCAAGAAATCGGGAGCCGCTCTTAAAGGGGACCTCGTATTTGCCGCTTCCATCGATGAAGAAACGGACAGTCTCGGCGCCTGGGACCTGCTGAAATCAGGTGGACTTGACGGCGTAGGTGCCATCGTCATCGGCGAACCGAATTACAACGAAATCACTATTTGTGAAAAAGGCGCTCTCTGGTTGAAAGTGACGACCCATGGGCAGACCTCCCACGGAGCGATGCCGGAAAAAGGCGTCAACGCCGTAATTCACATGAATAAATTCCTGGATAAACTGCTGCAGTACCAGTTCCAGTATACGGAAAGCCCTATCCTGGGGAAACCGACCATGAATATTGCCACGCTGCACGGTGGTTTTAAGACTAATGTCGTACCCGACCGCTGCGAACTGACCGTCGATATCCGCACGGTCCCCGGCCAGGTGCATAAGGATATCATCGCCGATTTCCAGCGCATGTGCGATGAAGTCAAACAAGAAATACCAGAATTTATGGCCGATATTGAAGTCCTGAGCGACCGGGCTGCCGTAGAAACTAAGGCTGGCGACGACTTCGTCCGCCTCTGCCGTGGTGTGCAGCAGGACGTGACGGGCCGCAATCCCGAACCGAACGGCTTTATGTGCTATACAGACGCGGCCGTATTCCTGCCTCACACTCATATTCCTCTCATCGTGTACGGACCGGGGGAACAGCATATGGCACATCAGCCGGATGAATATATCCGCCTCGACCGCCTGTATGAATCAGTGCGGTTCTATGCCGAACTGGCAGAAAAATATCTGATCGACTAACGAATACTAAATCCGTGGGATAGGAGATGCCGTCGAGGGGAGTATGACGGCATCCCGGCAAGGGGGAGAATCATGGCAAACAGCAATGGTGGCTGGAAGCACCGCAATACGGTAGTTATCATTTTGTTTATTATATGGGTTACAGCCTATCTGGACCGCATGGTCATGGCTACGGCTATTCCTTACATTTCTGATGAATTCGGGCTGACACCGGTCGCTATGGGCGGCGTCATGAGTGCCTTTTTCGTAGGCTATGCGCTCTGTCAGATTCCCGGCGGTCTTCTGGCAGACCGCTTCGGCGCTCAGAAGGTAATGTTTTCCGGCATCGCTTGGTGGTCCGTATTTACGGCTATTACGGGCTTTGCCAATAATCTCGTCCACATGCTCCTGGTCCGCGTTGCCTTTGGCGTCGGTGAAGGAATTTTCCCGGCCGCGTCGTACCGGACGATTTCCAACTGGTTCCCGGCCAAAGACCGCGGCACGGCGACGGGGCTCATGATGTCGTCCAATGCCTTCGGGCCGGCACTGGCACCGCTGTTCGTCGTTGCTATCATGGCTGCCTGGGGCTGGCGCATGGTCTTTTATTCGCTGTTCATCCCGGGCATCATTATGTGCCTGCTGATTAAGTTCTTTATTCCCGACAATCCGGCTGACAGCAAGGGCATCAGCCAGGCCGAACTGGATGAACTCAAAGAAGACCATACGGAACAGACGGCACAGGCAAAAATCTCCTTCTGGCAGATTATCAAGGTACCGGCCGTATGGCGGACCTTCGTCAGCTTTTTCTTCTTTGATATCACTCTTTGGGGCTTCTTGTCCTGGCTGCCCAGCTATCTCGTCAAAGCCCGGGGTTTTGAAATGACCAAGATGGGCATCACAGCGTCCATGCCGTTCTTTGCCGGTACGGCTGGCGTCATCCTGTTCTGCTGGCTGTCGGACAAGTATTTTACGCACAACCGGAAAATGCCGGTTATCATCACCCAGATTCCCGGCGCGATTTTCCTGTATCTGACCTTTGCCGTACCCGATGCGACTATGGCCATCATCTGTGAAACCCTGAGCGGCTTCTTCCTCTATGGGGCCTTTGGCGCCCTGATGGCACTGCCTATGAGTTCCATTTCCAGTGAAATCACCGGCCGGGCTATGGGATTTGTCAATATGGCCGGTCAGATTGCCGGCTTCCTTTCGCCAATCATCATCGGTTATCTCATCCAGCTCGCCGGAGGTAGTTTCGGCACCAGCTTTGCCTGCCTGGTCGGTGCCACCGTCGTGTCCGTTCTGGTGACCATGACTATTAAAGAAAACGCCAATACAAAAGAAACGCATACAGAAACGGCGGCGTAAATACGGGCCGCTTCCTGACAAAAGGGACTGTACATGAAAGCCTATGCTATCATGCACAGTTCCTTTTTTAAATTCCCTCCCAACACTGCATTGTCTCTTTTCTTTGCAGGGAGTATAATGAAAAGAAAGAAAAATAATTAGGGAAGCTAAAAAAAATGGAGGCGATACGATGGATACGAATCAGCTCGTCGTCTGTGGCGGCTGTAATGCCAAGATAGGGGCAGGTAATCTGGGGCCACTGCTCCAGGACCTTCCGCGCCGGGAGAGCCCGGATCTGCTTGTCGGGTTTGATGGGGCTGATGATGCGGCTGTCATCCGTCTGCGGGATGACCTGGCCCTCATCCAGACGGTGGATTTTTTCCCGCCTATGGTAACCGATCCTTACCTTTTTGGCCAGATTGGTGCGGCTAATGCACTGAGTGACGTTTATGCCATGGGCGGCCGGGTCCTTTCGGCTCTCAATATCGTCGCCTTTCCGGAAGAACAGGATTTCGCTATTCTCCGGGAGATTCTGCGTGGTGGGGCGGAAAAGGTTAAGGAAGCTGGCGGACTCCTGTCGGGGGGCCATTCCATTCACGACCGGACGGTGAAATACGGCCTGGCTGTGAATGGTACCGTCCATCCGGACCGTATCCTGCGCAACGATGCCTGTGTGGCCGGCGATCATCTCATTCTCACCAAGCCCCTGGGAGTCAGTATCCTGACCATTGGATACAGTGCCGGTGAAATCAGTAAAGAAGGTTTCCAGCAGGCCGTAGACAGTATGTGTACGCTCAATGCCTATGCCATGGATATCATCCGCGATGCCGCCGGTGTGCACGGCTGTACCGATGTGACGGGATTCGGCCTCTGCGGCCATCTTCATGAAATGCTTCACGGTGCCTGCTCGGCCCGCATCGATACGTCCCGTCTGCCGTACTTTGAGGAAGCCTACTGGGGAGCCGGACACTTCATCTTCACGGCAGGAGGACAGCGGAACCGCGATTTTCTGGAAGACAAGGTGGCCTTTGAACGACAGGACTTCGCCCTGGAAGAAATCGTCTTCGATCCCCAGACATCGGGAGGACTGCTCGTATCCTGTGAGGCCGGTCAGGCGCCGATGTTGGTAGCGCGCCTTCAGGCCGGTCATATTCCGGCGTCGGATATCGGCGTCGTCACGGAAAAGAAGGAAAAAGAAATCTATATTGGATGAGGAGTGAAGGATATGTTTCAAGTAAATGCTCTGGGCAAAGCCTGCCCGCTGCCGGTCATTGAGACCCGCAAGGCACTGAAGGAACACGATGCCGTACAGACATTGGTCGATAACAGGATAGCTACAGAAAACCTGCAGAAAATGGCCCGTCAGCTGGGCTGCTCGTGCAGCGTAACCGAAGATGGCCCGGCCAATTATACGGTGGTCATCACGAAAGGAGAGGCGGCAGAAGCTGTTCCGGAACCGGTTGCGCAAACTACAGCTGTACGGGGCGATTCATACATCGTCGTCGTCAATTCTCCGACTATGGGGACGGGTGACGAAACGTTTGGCCGGACGCTGCTCAAAAATTTTATTTACACTCTGAAGGAACAAGATGTACTGCCCGATATGATGTTGTTCTACAACGGTGGTGTACCCCTGGTGACGGATACGTCGGAGTCTCTGGCTGATCTGCAGGAACTGGCTGCGGCCGGTGTGCAGATTTATGCCTGCGGAGCCTGCCTCAATTACTACGGTTTGACGGAGAAAGTGGCCGTTGGGGAGATTACCAATCTCTACCGTATCATTGAAATCCTGCGTACGGCCAACCGCGTCGTACGACCATGACGGAACGGTATGGTCTGATCCTGTTCCCCGAAACGCGGGAGGCCATGACAGCAGAAAAGGAAGGAAGGGCTCACGGCCTTTCCGTTCGCATCGTACCGACGCCGGGAAAACTAGTTGCCTCGTGCGGCTTTTCTCTGCGCTATGACCTGACCGGGGAAGACGAGTTATACCAGTTCCTGCAGCATCTCTCCGTCCGCACCGACGGCTGGTACCACGCCAGCCGTCAGGGGCTCCGCACGGACTACGAGAGATGGAAATGAAAGTAAAAAAATTTTCTTATGGATCTTCCTGTTATGGAATTGATGGATATATCGTTACAAAATAAATATTTATGCAAAAATAAACGGCGTTAAAGGTTTTATTTTAACGCCGTTCTGCATAAATTTTAATCAAATTTTAATGTAATTCTAATTTTATTTTAATGAACTCATTTTTCCGGAGTAAATTTCGTCGTGACAATATGACGGACGAAAATAGCGATTGTCGCAATGAATGCGGCAAATCCAATGCCGTTTGCGATTGTTTCAAAGTCTTTGCCGACCAGTGCCAGCGGATTTTCACTGCCACCAGACGTAACAGATACGACGATGATCAGGGCAATAATGACGCCTACGAGGCTTTCACCGACGATAAGGCCCGATGCAAAGAGGACGCCACGGTGATTGCAGGCTTCCACATCTTCTTCTTCATGACCAGGGTTGCGGAGCGCTGCACGCTGGTGCAGATAACGGTGGATGAACCAGCCCATGACAGAGCCGATGACCAACGGAATTTCCAAAGTCGGCGGCAGATAAATACCCATACCGATAGCCAGAGGTGGCAGGGCCAGGGATTTCGTATGACTCTTCAGGAGCATATCGACAATAATGGCAGCGATACCTACGACAATACCAAACAAAATGTAATTCCAATCGAGGCTGGCGCTGAAAATGCCCTGTGCAATCGTTGTCATCAGCGTTGCCTGGGGAGCGGCGAGGGCCTGGGACGGGTCCATGCCGGCACGGGGAAGGGCTCCCGTGAATCCATAAGCCTGATAGAGCAGATTCAGTACAGGCGCGATGGCGAAGGCACCGATGACAGAACCGAGAATCAGGGCTACCTGCTGTTTCCAAGGCGTGGCGCCGACGATATAACCGGTTTTGAGGTCCTGCAAGTTATCGTTGGAAATAGCGGCGATACTGACGATGACGGCTGTGATAAAGATGGCCAGTGCCGTAGCGAACTGAGTACCTTCTGGCGTGGCAAAGACGCCGAAGGATGAACCGATACCGAGGACAACCAGTGAAGAAACGATGATGCCCAGGATACCTATGCCAGAAATCGGGCTGGCTGATGTACCGATGAGACCTGCCATATAGCCGCAGGCTGCGGCAACAAAGAATCCCATGAGCATGGCGACCAGGATACCAACGACGATGTAAATAATGGTAACTGTCGTCGGGAGACCGGCGGCGCTGACGAACGAGTAGAATGTCACGAACAGTCCGGCCAGGATTACGAGGAATACAATGCCGACCGATTTGGGCGACATGTCGATATCCGTATGATGAAGGATCTGTTTTTCTTCCGTGTCATTGGCCCGGATAGCGTTGATGGACATTTTGATACCGTCAACGACCGGTTTGGCCAGACGAATCAGTGTCCAGATAGCAGCGATACCGATACAGCCGGCGCCGATGAAACGTACTTTCTGGGCCCAGATAGCCTGGGCAAAGGCGGCAGCACTCTGACCTTCTGCCGGAGAGATGACCGATGTCAGGTAGGGTACGAAGATGACCCAGGCCAGCAGTGTCCCCGTCAAAATAGCGATGCCACTGGCGATACCGATAAGGTAGCCGGCGCCGAGAAGAGCCATGGAAAAGCCCATGGGGAGCTGGGTGACCGCCTTGCCAATCTGTATCCAGTGACTGAATTCAGAAGAAGCAATGTGCAGTCCGTTGGCACAGAAACTGAAGATACCGGCCATGCCAGTACCGAGAACGATATCTTTCATCCCTGTTTCTTTTTTGCTCGTATCTTCGCCGGCAGCTTCTTCGCGGCGGATTTCACTGCCTACTTTCAGGATTTCTGCTGCCGCCCGGCCTTCCGGATAGGGCAGGTCACTGTTGACGACCATGGCGCGCCGCAGTGGTATAGTAAATAATACCCCTAATGAACCGCCGCATGCGCAGAGCAATAACGTTTGCCAGAATGGAAATCCCTGCCAGTATCCCAGCATGAGCAGACCAGGAAGAATAAAGATAATAGCTGATAAAGTGCCCGCGGCAGATGCCTGCGTCTGTACCATGTTATTTTCCAGAATATTGGAGTTTTTGAACATGCGCAGGATCGCCATGGAGATGACTGCCGCCGGAATAGATGACGAAAATGTCAGACCGACTTTGAGCCCCAGATAGACATTGGATGCCGTAAAGATAACGGTAATCAGCATGCCCAGGAACATGCCCCGGAATGTTAATTCCGGTAATGTGGGGTACGTGGCAGTCAGATTAGATTGACGTTTCATAATCAGACCTCCCGCATAAAAAATAAATAATTGGCCGTATAACAGCTAGCTTGTTTCACTATAGCATATTTTTTTTGAACTGTCATTCAAATCATAATGATTTAAAATATAACAAGAAACGGTTATATTATCTTTACTTATAGATAATTATGCAAGGAGAGAATAATAGCCGAGGTGTTTCTTTTGTATAAACGTGTTATAATACTCGCGTATGGATATTTCTAGACATAAGGAGGAATTTCCAATGGAAAATGAAAAGATTATTGAAGGCGTTTTGCAGGAATTTGCAGGCCTTGCCCGGCATCCCCGCAAATCAGGTCATGAAAAAGAAGTCAGTGACTATATTGCTGCCCGGCTTCGTCAACTCGGTGCTTCCGTTGTTCAGGATGAAGTCAACAACATCATTGCCGATGTACCGGCGACAAAAGGATATGAAGATGTGCCGCTGACGATTATACAAGGCCATATGGATATGGTCTGTGTGGCTAAACCAGGACGCGCGTATGATCCGCTGAAAGATCCTATTACCATCAAACGGGATGGCAAGACGCTTTCTGCTGATGGGACGAGCCTGGGTGCTGATGACGGTATGGCTATTGCCATTTCTATGTTCCTCATTCAGCAGGATTTTGCCCATGGTCCGCTGCGCCTGATCTTTACAGTAGATGAAGAAGTAGGTATGACCGGTGCCACCCATCTGGATTCCCAATATGTTCAGGATGCCCATTATGTCATTAACTGTGACTCTGAATCTGTCGATGTTATCTGTGTGGCTTCTGCCGGCAGTGTTCATACCTATTTCAGCCGTCCTGTTTCCTGGCAGGAAGCAGAAGGGACAGCTGCTCTGAAGATAACGGCATCGGGCTTTATCGGAGGTCATTCGGGTGAAACAATCAATCAGGGAAAGAGCAATGCTATAAAAGCGCTGGCTCTCGTCCTGCAGCGTCTCCATCAGGCGGGTATTTCCTATACACTGGCTTCCTATGACGGCGGCGATGCGGCTAATGCCATTCCGTACCTTGCCCAGGCTGTCATTGTTCTTTCTGATGCAGATGCAGATAAGGCATGCCAGCTTACTGCCGAAGGAGAAGCGGCACATAAAGCCGTATATGGGGCTGTAGAAACGACGTTATCCCTGAAAGCAGAAAAAACAGATGTACCGGAAAAAACTATTTCTAAAGCAGACAGCCGTGCTATCGTACAGATCCTTAATCTGCTTCACTTCGGCGTCTTCGCTATGAATCAGCATTTGCCGAAACTGCCGGACCTGTCTTCTAATATTGGTACGATTCATATCGGTGCCGATTCGGTGGACATCCAGTATTTCCCCCGTTCCTCTTCCGATGCCCGCCTGCAGGAAATGCTGTTGTCCCTGCCGGTATTTGCAGAAGTGACGGGATTTACTTTCAAAGCGTCTGCACCGGCTCCGGCCTGGTCAGAAAACACGCACAGTGTCCTGACTCCGGCCATGACTGCCGTTTATGAAAAAGAACTGGGCCGTACACCCCGCATCGAAGCGATGCATGGCGGTCTGGAAACGGGGTATTTCTTTGCCATGAACCCGGATCTGGACATTGTTTCGGTCGGACCGACGACATTTGCTATCCACAGTGCGGACGAATCAGTTGATCTGGAAACCGTTGCGGAAGTTACGCGTGTCATAGCCGGTACGCTGACGGCTCTTAAAAAATAATCTGGCATCAGTCTGGCATTTAATTATGTACCAGATGCAGGAACGCCTGTCAGTGCCTTTATTTGGGCATTGACAGGCGTTTTAGTCTGAAATGGGAGTCATGGTTGTTTAAAATGTGATTCCTATGGATTGCTTATACGTTTAACGGGACGTATACTATACATGTAAACACTTATTGCATAACACAATACAAGCGCTGTCCAGTCCGGTAAGGACCGGATATATATGTGTTTATGAACTGACGGGAGACAATCGGCTGATTGTCTCCCGTCGGCTGTTAAAAGAGATATTTTGTATCGTAACTCAGGTCCATATACTGGGCCAGCGTTTCATCGTCAAAACCATATTCTTCTGGTTTATTGAACCAGTGTGCGACGCGCAGCCGCAGTTTCTTTTCCGGTGGCAGGGGTTCCTTATATTCGATGCGCAGCTGACGGGCAGCTTCAGAGCGGTCTTCTACACGCACGAATAATCCCTGGTCAAATGTGAGTTCATATACCTTTTTAAAGGCATGGGGAATCTGGAATCCGAAAGGAACGAAATATTTCTGGATAAATCCATTGGCGATGAGAATAGAACCAGAGTAGGGAATGGCCAGCTCCAGGTCGTAGCGCAGATCACCGGCAGGGGAGTGGAACGGTACCGGTTCGATGCCATCTATAGACGGGGCAGGCCGGCCATTATTATTTGTGAATAATTTGTGCAGAGCCAGGTGTTTGTCTTCGGTGAAACCAAAAATGCAGGCATATCCCCGGAGACACGATTCATCGTAAATGACCGGATGCAGACCGTACTTTTCTATGTTAAAGAATTCATCGACGTGTTCTACAGCGACGATACTGAATTTATATTCGGCAAAATCAAATCCGTCAAAAAATTGGGATCTCATAAGGCAGCTCCTGTCTTTGGGGAACGGGATTTTATGTATACATCTAATATGTATTATATAAGGGGCGACAAAGGAAATAAAGTACTACTCCTTGAATACGGGCTTATTATCACGAAAAGCAGCAATGCGGGCTAATGATTCTACACGATAGCCGAGTGCTTCCAGCCGGCCGCGTCCGGGCTGGAATGATTTTTCAATGACAATGCCGATGCCTGCAGGGATAGCGCCGGCCTGTCTGACTAATTCGGTCAGGCCGACTGCTGCGGCGCCACTAGCCAGAAAGTCATCGATAATCAGTACGCGTTCGCCGGCATGCAGGTATGATTTGCTGAGGCTGGCTGTATAGGTTTCTTCTTTTGTATACGAATAGATAGACGCTGTGTATACAGCATCCTGCATGAGAAGAGATTTTTTCTTGCGGGCAAAGACGACGGGAATATTTCCCATTGCGACGGCTGTCGCCAGTGCAATTGCGATACCGGATGATTCGATAGTCACGATCCGGTCAATCGGGCAGTCGGCGAACCGGCGGGCAAATTCCTGTCCCATTTTCATTACCAGTGATGGGTCAATCTGCTGATTGAGAAAATTATCCACCTTTAAAATACGGTTGTCGATAATCGTACCATCCTGCAAGATGCGTTTTTTCAATTCTTCCATGAGGGGGCCTCCTAATAGTTATTATAACCAGTCTAATACGATTTGTGAGGGAAGTCAACGCCTGATTTCAGAGGGTCAGGCCCGTCAGAATCACGGATTTGACGCTGTTTTACTGCAATTTTCCGTTTACTTATGAAAGCAAAACGGGTATACTAAAGTTGTGTCACTAATGCTTATATGTCTTTTAAGGAGGTTCATTGAATGCAATCCATTCGACGTTTATATGTTACCAAAAAAGGTCCTTTTGCCCAGGATGCACAGAGGATGCTCAATGATTTGAAGAAAAACTTGCTTATTTCGGGTCTGACCGATGTCAAGATTTTCAATCGTTATGACGTAGGTGGTTTGGATGATGCAGCCTTTGAAGCAGCCAAGAATATGATTTTTTCGGAACCGCCTGTCGATACCGTATACGATGAATTGCCGGCCGGTAAAGACGATACGGTACTGGCAATCGAATATCTGCCGGGGCAGTATGACCAGCGTGCCGATTCGGCGATGCAATGCCTGCAGATGCTCACTATGAACAGTGACAGTGCTGTCCGCACGGCACAGGTCATTGTTTTATCGGGCACCCTTTCCGCTGATGATATTGCCGCTATTAAGCATTATTGTATCAATCCGGTAGAAGCCAGGGAAGCGTCGCTGGATCAGGTAACGGACCTTTCCATGGCATGGGAAAAACCGGCTGACGTTCCGACTATCGATGGCTTCGATACGATGGATGATGCAGCACTCCGGGAATTATCTGCCCATATGGGTCTGGCTATGAGCTTTGATGATCTGAAATTTGTGCAGACTTATTTCCGCGATGAAGAAAAACGTAACCCGACGATTACAGAAATCCGGGTTATCGATACGTATTGGTCTGACCATTGCCGCCATACGACGTTTATGACGGAATTGACCGACATTTCCTTTGAAGACGGCACATATACAGCTCCTATCCAGAGAGCCTACGAAGCATATAAAACGACGCGCGATGCATTAAAACGCAATAAACCACAGACGCTGATGGATATGGCAACCATTGCCGTAAAGGAATTAAAAGCAGCTGGCAAATTACAGAATCTGGATGCCTCTGAAGAAATCAATGCCTGCACCATCATCATTCCTGTCGATGTGGATGGCAAAGAAGAAGAATGGCTTCTCCTCTTTAAAAATGAAACACATAACCACCCGACGGAAATCGAACCGTTCGGCGGTGCTGCTACCTGCCTGGGCGGCTGTATCCGCGATCCTCTGAGCGGCCGGTCTTATGTATATCAGGCTATGCGTGTTACCGGTGCAGGTGATCCACGGCAATCCATTAAAGATACACTGCCAGGGAAACTTCCGCAGCGTACGCTGACGACAGGCGCTGCTAAAGGATATAGCTCCTATGGCAACCAGATTGGCCTGGCGACAGGGGAAGTAAAAGAATATTATCACCAGGGATTTATTGCAAAACGCATGGAAATCGGTGCTGTTCTGGGGGCGGCTCCGCGGGCCAACGTTATCCGGGAAGAACCGGTTCCCGGAGACATAATCATCCTGCTGGGCGGCAAGACCGGCCGTGATGGCATGGGCGGCGCAACTGGTTCTTCCAAAAAGCATACAGTAGAATCCTTGGAAACGTGTGGCGCCGAAGTCCAGAAAGGGAACGCCCTGACGGAACGGAAAATCCAGCGCCTGTTCCGCCGCCATGAAGTGACAGTCCTCATCAAACGGTGCAATGATTTTGGTGCCGGCGGTGTATCCGTCGCCATTGGCGAACTGACCGATGGCCTGGATATTAATCTCGATAAAGTCCCGAAGAAGTATGAAGGTCTGGATGGAACGGAACTGGCTATTTCTGAATCGCAGGAACGGATGGCCGTCGTAGTGGCTCCGGAACATGTAGAAGAATTCATGAAATACGCGGCGGAAGAAAATCTGGAAGCGACGATTGTTGCCGTCGCTACCGATACGAAACGACTGGTCATGCACTGGCGCGACCAGAATGTCGTCAATATCACCCGGGCATTCCTCGATACTAATGGCGTAACGCAGAAGCGGAATGCCATTGTCACTGCTCCGGAAGAAAAAGATTTCTTTACGGCAGCTCCTGTAAGTGATGTCAAAGATGCATTCCTCAAGACGATGGCAACGCTGAATGTCGCGTCAGAACAGGGACTGGCAGAACGCTTTGACAGCACTATCGGATCGCGGACGGTACTCATGCCCTTTGGCGGAAAGTATCAGAAGACGCCCGTAGAAGGCATGGTCGCCAAGATTCCTGTCCCGGGAAGTAAAACGACGACTGCCAGCATTTTCACGCACGGCTATGATCCGGACCTGGCCGTATGGAGTCCGTTCCACGGCGCATTGTATGCCGTACTCCAATCGGTAGCGAAATTGGTTGCTCTCGGCGGTGACCGTCGTCAGGCTTATCTGACGATGCAGGAATTTTTCCAGAGCCTCGGCACCAATGAAAAAGCCTGGGGCCAGCCGGTCAGCGCGCTCCTCGGGGCATATGTGGCACAGAAAGAGCTGCAGATTGCTGCCATCGGCGGCAAAGACAGCATGAGTGGCACCTTTGAAAATCTGACGGTTCCTCCTACGCTCGTATCCTTTGCTATCGTACCGGAAAAGACCAATCATATTATTTCTCCGGAATTCAAACAGGCTGGCGATATGGTTCTGCTCTTTGATCTGCCAAGGGATGCCGAAGATATGCCTGATTTTGATGTGTTCCGCCGTCATTGTGATTTCCTCCATCAGGCTGTTCTCGATGGCAAGGTCCGGGCTATGCATGCCGTAGGCCAGGGCGGGGCTGCTGCGGCGCTGGTACAAATGGCATTTGGCAATCGCATTGGCTTTACCGTTGATGACCAGTTCCCCGTACAGGAACTCTTCAATCTCCGGTATGGAGCTATTCTTGTTGAAACTGATGAAGCTACTGCGCGCATTTGGGAAAAAGAAGATCACGTGTGCCGCGTTGGCGTAACGAAAGAAGCTGCCGACATTACGGCAGCAGGTACCGCCATAGCCCTGACAGATTTGCAGAAGGCATGGGAAGAACCGCTCAGCAAAGTATTCCCGATTAAGAGTGAAAGTTCTTCCGATGATCCTACACTGCCTCTCTTCACGACCTATGGTCCCAAACGCAGTGAATCTTTTGGCAAACCGCATGTGTTCATCCCGGTCTGCCCTGGAACGAACTGTGAATACGATTCTGCCGCTGCCTTTGAACGGGCTGGCGCGACGGCAGAAATCATGGTACTGCGTAATGAAACGCCACAGGATCTGGCGGAATCGATCGACGAAATGGCAAGACGCATTGCCCATGCGCAGATTATCATGTTCCCCGGTGGCTTCAGTGCTGGCGATGAACCAGAAGGTTCTGGCAAGTTTATTGCTACTTTATTCCGAAGTCCGGCGTTGAAAGAATCACTGAACGATTTGCTCTATAAACGGGATGGCCTGGCATTGGGTGTCTGCAACGGATTCCAGGCGCTGATTAAACTGGGGCTCCTGCCTTATGGCCGGATCCAGCCTCTGCGTTCGGACAGCCCGACGCTGACATACAATACAATTGGCCGCCATCTGTCGCGGATGGTCAATACGAAGGTCGTTTCTGTCATGAGTCCCTGGTTCAGCAACATGAAAGCCGGCGATGTCCATACTATCGCTATTTCCCACGGGGAAGGCCGTTTTGTAGCGACACCCCGGCAGATCAGGGAACTGGCTGCGAAAGGACAGATTGCGACACAGTATGTGGATCTTAGTGGCAATGCATCCAATGACAGCGAATATAATCCTAACCAGTCCATTATGGCTGTCGAAGGGATTACCAGTCCCGATGGCCGCGTGCTCGGTAAGATGGCTCATACTGAACGGTTCAGCGGTCCCGATATTTTTGAAAATATTTCTGGCAATAAGCTGCAGCCTCTCTTTGCAGCCGGTGTTGCATATTTTGAATAATTGAAGAAAAAGGATGTCCCGTGAAAAGATCTTCTTTTGTGGGACATCCTTTTTACTTGCTATGGCGGAAAATCTGTGATACAATAATAAAGCTTGATTACTTCAAGCTACCCTTGCCCTTTTGAAATGAAGGGCCATAGTCCAGAAGAGGAGGTGATTTCGTGAATAAGTACGAAGTCATGTTTATCGCAAAGCCGCTGGAAGACGCTGAAGTAGATCCGATTGCTGAATTTGTTTCCAATCTGATCAAGAAGAATGGCGGCAATGTCGAAAAGGTTGATCGTTGGGGCAAACGCCACCTGGCATACCCTGTCAAAAAGCAGGCTGACGGTAACTACGTACTGATTAACTTTGAAGCTGATCCTGAAGTTATCAAAGAAATCGACCGTGTTATGAAGATCCAGGACGACATCCTGAAGCACTTGATCGTCAAGATTGACGAATAACCGGAGGCGCAAAGGTATGAATTCAGTACAGTTGTTAGGCAATTTGGCTCGTGACCCCGAAATCCGTTTTACGAAGACTGGCAAGGCTGTTGCTATGTTTACCGTAGCCTGCACGACCACGTATATTCCATACGGAGCTACGGAACCACGGGAATTCACTGATTTTGTTCCTTGTGTTGCTTGGGGTAATTTGGCAGAAACCTGTGGTAACAACCTGGCTAAAGGCAGTCGTGTCTTTGTGGAAGGCCGTTTTAACACGCGTTCGTACGAAACGCAGGACGGCCAGAAACGGTACAGGACGGAAGTCGTAGCTAATTTTGTGGCACAGACGATGGGAACGGAACGCCAGAATGGTACGGCGTCCTCTTCATATACCGGTGCTGCGCAGCCGAGCGCGCCGCAGCCTAAACCGGCTGCTCCGGGGACCGGCTTTGACAGCATGGGCTCCAGCACATCGGATGAAGAAATCCCATTCTAATAGTCAAACACATCCCTTAATTATGTTTTAAAGGGAGGATATATAATGAGAAGAGATCGCTCGAGAAAACCGAGAAGAAAAGTATGCAGCTTCTGTGTCGATCATGCTGAACAGATCGATTACAAAGACGTTGCAAAGCTCCGCCGTTTTACGACCGAACGTGGCAAAATCCTGCCGCGCCGTATCTCCGGCGTTTGCGCTAAACACCAGCGTAAACTGACGGTTGCTATTAAACGGGCCAGAGCTATCGCTCTGCTTCCGTACACAGCAGACTAATCGGATAGCAAAAAGAGGATGCAGCAAAATGTGCTTTACAGCCATTTTGTTACATCCTCTTTTTTGTTTAACCTTTGTGAGGAAGCAGATGGACCAGTGGCAGACTGGAAGGAGGCGCAGATGGGACACAGACATTTAGGAAAGAAGGTAAAATTTCCAGATCCAACGGGAAATCAGGGCCTTTGTCACCATCCATGTTTGTCGTGAGGGTGCCATCGATCAGCGTGATTTTCAGATGAGTCGTCGTAGACAGATTCATGTATTCTGAACTCAGGGGCGAGCCGGCAAGAAATTCCGGTATGGCTTTAATCATATCGAGATAGCTGCAATCCTTGAAGACGCCGACCCAGAGTTTACCATCATCGACCTGAGCAGCCGGTGCGAGATTTCGGAAGCTTCCGACGGAATTAGTCAGCATGATGACGATGAGTGGAGAGCGATGGATATAAACGCCGTTATCGTTTTCTATCTTAAACAGGTATGTTTCATGATTTTGCAGGGCTTTCAGGCCCGTCAGAAAATAGGCAAGAGGGCCAAGCCGTGTTTTTTGCTCAATCGATACGTGACTGACGGCTTCAGGCATAAAACCGGCAGCAATGGTGTTGACGAAATAGCGGTCATTGGCCCGGGCGATATCTACGCGCTGGATATGGGCGTTTTTAAGACCGGCAATGGCTGCTTCCGGATGCAGGGGCATAGAAAGAGCCCGCCCCAGGTCGTTGACCGTGCCCAGCGGGATGAAGCCAAACGTTATACTGCTCCGTCCGGCAAGGGCCAGCCCGTTGACGGTTTCGTTCAATGTACCGTCGCCACCCATGCAGAAAACGGCATCAAATCCGGTAAGGGAGGCTTCACGGGCCCAGTCAGTCGCATCTCCCGGACCGGTCGTGATGCGCATTTCTACATCGTCATACATCGTATCCAGCTGGTTTTTTAATGGTTCTTTAAAATACTTGGCCCGTTCACGGCCGGCTGTCGGATTGACAATTAACAAGCACCGACTCACGGTGATTCCTCCTTTTACGGCAGGACAGACAGAGCTGTCGCAGAAAGTTACATATACATTATTATAGACACAAAACAGATTTTCGGGAAGAGCAGGGACTGCTTTTTTTAGAGTGTATTTTATCTGTTCTATACAAAAAGCAGGCTGGTTTTACTGACCCGTGTGAAGGAATGTGATATGATAATCGTATATACAAGGAAAGGGCGTGTTAATATGGCAATGACATGGGACGGACAGATATATCCCTATCCCTCGCGGAGAGAAGTCGTCTATGCCCGCCGCGGAATGGTCTGTACATCGCAGACCTTGGCGGCGCAGGCCGGGCTGGATATGCTGAAGTTGGGAGGCAATGCCGTCGATGCGGCATTGGCTACGGCGATAGCACTGACTGTACTGGAACCAACCAGTAATGGCCTGGGCAGTGATGCCTTTGCACTGATATGGATGAAGGGAAAGTTATACGGTCTCAATGGCAGTGGTTGGTCGCCACGTACACTGACCTGGGAAACGCTGCATGAAAAAGGACTGTCGGAAATTCCCCTTCGCGGCTGGACTCCCGTTATGGTACCGGGGGCGCCGGCAGCATGGGCGGAAATACACAGCCGTTTTGGAAGACTTCCCTTTGAAGAACTATTTAAACCGGCTATTTCTTATGCAGAGGATGGCTATTCTGTCATGCCCAATCTGGCGGTCATGCTGAAAGAAGGTTATGAAAGCTTTGCTCCGTACCGTCATGAACCGGCTTTTAAGGGCTTGTTCGATACCTTTTATGCTGGTGATGTCATTGCCGGTGCGGGAGATATCCTGCGCCTGCCTCAGCAGGCACGGTCCCTGCGCCTCCTGGCCAGGAGCCGGTGCCGGGATCTTTATGAAGGGGAAATCGCTACAGCCATCGATGATTGGTCGAAAAAGACGGGCGGATATCTTCGCAAAGAGGATTTGATGGATTACCGGCCTCAGTGGGTCCAGCCAATACATACGAATTACAGAGGCTATGATGTCTGGGAAATTCCGCCCAATGGCCATGGACTGGTCGTACTCATGGCTCTGAATATTGCCAGTGGTTTTTCCTTTGCAGAGCGGGATACGGTTGAAACGTTCCACCGCCAGATTGAATCGATGAAACTGGCTTTTGCCGACGGGCGTGAATACATAGCCGATCCCCGTTTTATGAACACGTCTGTAGAAGACTGGCTTTCTGAATCCTATGCAGTCCGGAGGCGGGCAGAAATCGGGGATATGGCACTGATGCCCAGGCCAGTCAGTCCCAATAATGGCGGGACGGTCTATCTCTGTTCGGCTGATGGAGAAGGCAACATGGTATCGTATATCCAAAGTAATTATACGGGGTTTGGTTCGGGCATCGTCATTCCGGGATATGGAGTGGCCCTCAGTGACAGGGGCAATAATTTCAGCATGGACCCACGGAGCGACAATTGTGCCGGTCCGCGAAAAAAATCCTACCACACAATCATTCCCGGTTTTCTGTCACGGGACGGGCAGGCTGTAGGACCGTTTGGTGTCATGGGAGCGTTCATGCAGCCCCAGGGACAGTTCCAGGTACTGATGAATACGATAGATTTCCATCTTAATCCTCAGGCGGCACTTGATGCGCCACGCTGGCAGTGGGTAGGCGGTAAACGCATCGAAGTGGAAGCGGCCGTTCCGGCGGCGGTTGTTGAAGGGCTGCGCCGTAAAGGCCATGAGGTAATAGTAAATGCTGATCCTATTCCCTATGGACGGGGGCAGATTATCTGGCGCAATGAACAGGGAGTTCTTTCCGGTGCGACAGAACCCCGGGCAGATGGTGCTGTTGCGGCATGGTAAAGGTATAAATAGAAGGCAGTGATAAGGTAAAAGCTATTCTTTTTTAGCACATTGCAATGCCAACTTAGAATTGACATTTTACAATTGCAATTCTATAATGAGAGTATGCAGGACGTATATACACAATAGGTCTTATATACAAACAGGAACTTGCCATAACCTGTCAGCTAAGGAGTGGTTATCCTGGGTGTATGGTATATTTTGAACTACAAGAGGGAGGTTTCATTTTCATGATTAATGCAATGATTATCGATGAAAAAGACAACGTTGCTGTCGTCATCGAACCGGTAAAGAAAGGCGATACGGTTTCTTACGTTGACAAAAACAAGAAGACCGTTTCCTTTACTGCCGTAGAAGATGTCCAGATTTATCACAAAATCGCCATCAAAGATATTCCGGCCGATGCACCAATCGTTAAATATGGTGAACATATTGGTCATGCTGCCCGTGATATCAAACAAGGCGAACACGTACACGAACACAATGTTAAATCCGTTCGTGAAAATTTGGGCTAAGAGGAGGAAATCATAATGAAATTTTGGGGTTATAAACGTCCGGATGGACGCGTAGGTGTCCGTAATCATGTATTAATTCTGCCGGCCAGTGTCTGTGCTTCTGATACGACCCGTATCATTGCCTCCCAGGTCAATGGCGCCGTTACCTTCAACAATCAGAACGGCTGTTCCCAGGTACCGCCTGACCAGCAGCTTACCATGGATGTAGAAGCCGGTTATGCTGCCAACCCGAACGTCTATGGTACGGTCGTCGTTTCTCTGGGCTGCGAAAACTGTCAGATGGACCTGGTAGTCAAAGCTATCCAGGAACGGACGAACAAGCCGCTCAAACAGGTCATTATCCAGGAAGAAGGCGGCACGCTGAAAGCTATTGACAAAGCGGTCCGCTATGCCAAGGAAATGGTACAGGAAGCCAGCATGCTGCGCCGCGAAGAATGCGACATGAGCAAACTCATCGTCGGTACTGAATGCGGTGGTTCCGACCCGACATCGGGCCTGGCGGCCAACCCGACTATCGGCGAACTGAGCGACCGTCTCGTTGACCTCGGTGCTACGTCTATCCTGAGCGAAACGACGGAATTCATCGGTGCAGAACACATCCTCGCCCGCCGTGGTAAAGATGAAAAAGTAAAAGAACAGATCCTCGGTATCGTACACCGTTATGAACATGCCCTGCAGCTCGTCGGCGAAGAAGTCCGCGAAGGCAATCCGAGCCCGGGCAATAAAGCCGGTGGTCTGACGACGCTGGAAGAAAAATCGCTGGGATGCATCCATAAGGGCGGCCATCGCACGATTCAGGCTGTATATGACTACGGCAAACAGGTCGATACGACAGGCCTGGTCATCATGGATACTCCGGGGAACGACCCATCTTCTGTAGCCGGCATGGTAGCAGGCGGCTGCCAGGTAGTCGTATTTTCTACGGGCCGCGGCACGCCGACAGGCAATCCAATCGTACCGGTCATCAAAATCACGGGTAATAAACTGACATTCCAGAATATGGAAGACAATATCGACTACGATGCCAGCCCGGTTATCTACGGCAAAAAGACCATGGGTGAACAGGGCGATGAACTCCTGGCTATGACTATGGAAGTCGTCAACGGCAAGCAGTCTAAAGCAGAATCTCTGGGCTATACAGAAATGGCCATTGCCCGTGTCTGCAACTACGTTTAATCATTATGGCATACAGGCGCAGCGGTACAGACGTTACGCCTGTACGCTATGTTATAATATTTTATATTCCAAGAGGAGTTTTGTCGCATGAGCAAATTCAAAGAACGTTTAAAGAATGGTGAAAAGCTCTTTGGGCCTTTTATCAACATGAATTACCCCGCTGTCGTAGAAGTAGCCGGTATGGCTGGCTTTGATTTCTGCATCATCGATAATGAACACGGTGAAATTCCGGTAGAAGGAACGCTGGATATGATCCGCGCCTGCAAACTTGCTGGCATTCCATCCATTGTCCGCGTCTATGAAGGAAACCCGGAACTCATTGATAAGGCCCTGGATCTCGGTGCCGATGGTGTACAGATTCCGAATATTGGATCCAAAGAAGCTGCTGAAATCGCTGTCAGCGCCGCTAAATTTGCGCCAGAAGGAAGCCGTGGATGCAACCGGTATGTTCGTGCTGGCAAATATGGCTCTATTGATAAAGCTGATTTCTTTGGCAAGGCAAATGATGAAACGGCTGTCATTCTCCAGGTTGAAGGTCAGGACGGTGTACAGGCTCTGCCAGATATCCTGAAAGTCAAAGGCTTTGATGTATTGTTTGTCGGACCCTATGATTTATCTGCTTCCCTGGGAATCCCGGGACAGGTCAATCATCCGAAAGTCATTGCCCAGATGGAAGAAATCATGCGTCAGGCTAAAGAAGTCGGCGTAGCTGTCGGTTTCTTCTGCGATGATGTGGCAACGGCTGTAGAATGGAAAAACCGTGGCGTTCAGTACGTTTCCTTCTCTTCTGATATTGGGCAGCTCTATGAACGCTTTAAAGAAGCAGCTGACGGATTTGCCAAAGGCTGATTATAGAAACGGTAAGTCAAAGAAAGGCACTGGCGTGTGCTTTTCTTTGTCCCTGCCTTTGTGAAATTTAGCACATTAAAGGAGTAGATTCACCTATGATGACAGGTAAGGAATATAAAGAAAGCTTGCGGAAACGTAATATCGTCGTATATCTTCAGGGCAAACAGATTCCGGCTAAAGAATTGCCGGACCATCCCTTCATCCGTGGCCATGTTAATTCCGCTTCCGTAACGTATGACCTGGCCTTTGACCCGGCATATGAAAACCTGATGACGGCGACATCCCATCTGACGGGCAAAAAAATCAACCGCTTCACCCATATTCACCAGAGTGTGGAAGATCTGGTCAAAAAAGTCAAAATGCTGCGCATGCTCTCCCTCAAAACGGGGACCTGCTATCAGCGCTGCGTCGGCTTTGATGCCATGAATGCCACCTATGGCACGACCTTTGAAATGGACCAGAAATATGGAACCCATTATCATGAACGGTTCAAGAAGTTCCTCGAATACATCCAGGATACGGACTTCATGGTATCCGGTGCCATGACCGATCCGAAAGGCGACCGCAGCAAACGGCCGAGCCAGCAGAGTGACCCTGATTTGTTCGTCCACGTCGTGGAAAAGAATGACAAGGGTATCGTCATCCGCGGCGCCAAGGCCCATATGACGGGGATGGTCAACAGCCATGAAATGCTGATTATGCCGACCATGAGCCTGAAACCGGAAGACAAAGATTACGCTGTCTGCTGTGCGCTGCCAGTCGATGCACCGGGGGTACTGCACATCTTCGGCCGCCAGAGCAATGATGGCCGTAAACTGGAAGGAGATATCGATCAGGGCAATGCCAAGTACGGTATCGTCGGCGGCGAATGCCTGACGGTCCTGAATGACGTCTTCGTACCGTGGGAACGGGTCTTCATGTGCGGGGAAACGGATTTTGCCGGCATGCTGGTAACGCGGTTTGCCAGCTACCACCGCCAGAACTACGGCGGCTGTAAGGGCGGCGTATCGGATATCGTCATCGGTGCAGCGGCAGCTATGGCCGATATGAACGGCTATGCCAAAGCCAGCCACATCAAATCGAAGATTAACGAAATGATCCACCTGACAGAAACGCTGTATGCGTGCTCCATCGCATGCTCAGCCGAAGGGGTACAGCTGCCGAGCGGCCAGTATTTCGTCAACATGCTGCTGGCAAACGTAAGCAAGCACAACGTCACGCGGTATATCTATGAAATCGACCGGCTGGCCCAGGATATTGCCGGCGGGTTCATTGCCACACTTCCGAGCCAGGCAGACCTGGAAAGCCCGGAAATCGGCAAATACGTAGAAAAATACTTCAAGGGCGTCGACGGCGTATCGACGGCAGACCGCATGCGGGTAGCCCGTCTGATCGAAGTGATGACAGGTGGCACGGCATTGGTAGAAAGCATGCATGGCGCGGGCAGCCCGCAGGCCCAGGAAGTTATGTACTCCAAACTGGCCAATCTGGAAGCGAAAAAGAAAGCAGCTCTCAAGATTGCCGGCGTTAAAGTAGAAGACTGAGGCGCGTATGATTGTCGGTGTTAAGTTCTGTGGTAATTGCAATCCTTTCATCGAAACGCCAACACTGCTTAAAAGGCTGATAGCGGCGGCCCCGGACTTGGAATTCCGCATTATCAGCCGTACGCTGCCACATTGGGATGTTACCCTCCTTTTGAACGCCTGCCCGGCAGGCTGTCTGAAAGAGAAAGAATATAGGAATCCTGTCGTTGTCAGCGGATTGTCCGTGGAGCATTGGGATGTAGATGAAGGAGAATTGGTGCAGAAAGTTATTGCGGCCATCCGTTGTAAATTACCGGCAATGTAACAGGCAGAGTATGTTTGCATATAGTGCAAAAATATACAAAAAAATAGTATAAAGAAAATATCAAATCCCTGAACTTTACTCATGAAGTAAAGTTCAGGGATTTGTTTTGTCAAGCGATATAATCCCTGTTGATAAAAAGTCAATACAAAAATTGCATGGATGGGTACGGGGCATTGCTTATTTATAAAGATTGAAAAAATATAAATTCTAAGTATTGACGCTATAGGGAGAAAAACGTATAATATACGTGTAACCAATTCGCATATACGTTATGTTTCTTATATATGAATAATGACATGTATGCAGAGATGAGATGCAGACGAAAGTTTTTATTTAAAAATGGGATACTAGTGTTACTAAAGAAGAATCCCAGGGACAGACGTTGTAGATAACACGATGCAACACAAAACAATCCGGCGTTTTTAGTAATGATAGGAAAGCGGGGTGAATCCGGATCTGGTTTCGATGTTCTTTATTTATGTATTATAAGTATAAGGTTGTGAAATAGAGAACGCAGGATGTAGCATTTGTGATGCAGGTGACTATCGAACCCGTATGAAACGGGCTCACCATAGAAGGTATGAATCTTAGTGGAGGTGGCTGTTTTGTCTAACGAATTAGCTATTGAAAAATCGTGTATGAGAAAGTGCTCAAGCCGGCTCTTGCCGTACTTGCTCTTTATGTTCCTGCTTTGCTATATTGACCGTACAAACTTAGGCTTTGCTGGTATCCAGATGTCTCCGGAATTAGGTCTGACGGCTTCTACGTTTGGTTTTGGTGCTGGCCTGTTCTTTATTGGTTATTTTATTTTCGAAGTTCCGTCCAACCTGTGCCTGGCCAAGTTCGGCGCCCGCCGCTGGATTGCCCGTATCATGGTTACCTGGGGTGCCGTAGCGGCTCTTATGTGCATGATTAACGGTACGACGAGCTTCCTCGTCATGCGTTTCTTACTCGGTGCATCTGAAGCTGGCTTCTATCCTGGCGTTACGTATTTCATCGGGGAATGGTTCCCTAACAAATATCGTGCAGCAGCGCTCTCCCGTTTCAATCTGGCTCAGCCTGTTGCTCTCGTCGTCGGTTCTCTCGTTTCCGGGTTCCTTATCAGTTCTCTCGATGGCGTCATGGGCTGGTCCGGCTGGCGCTGGTTGTTCCTCGTCGAAGGGATTCCGACTATATTCTTCGGCTTTGTAACTCTCTACTATCTGACAGATAAACCGGCTGATGCCACATGGCTTACGGAAGAAGAACGCAATTGGCTCACAAACCGTATGGCTGAAGAAGCTGCGGCCATTAAAGGTGCTAACGCCGACTACTCTATTATGAAAGCTCTTACGCACCCGGCTGTTCTGGTCCTCGGGATTGCTTACTTCCTTGCTATCTGTGAAGGTGTATACGGCATTAACATGTGGATTCCTCAGATGCTTAAATCCTGGTCCAATATGTCTTCCATGGAAATTGGCTTTATCGGTGCACTTCCGTTCGTATGTGCATTCATTTCCGTTATTATCTTTGGTCATAGTTCCCAGGTTCGTCAGGAACGTAAATGGCATCTGACTGTAGCTCTCGGCATGGCTACTGTTGCTCTGTGCGCAAGTATGTTTGTTACAGGAACTATTCCTACCATGATTTGTGTCTGCGTAGGTGCTGCTGGTATGTTCGCAGCTATTCCGCTGTTCTGGACGATTCCGGCCCAGTTCCTTACTGGTACGGCTGCTGCAACGGGTATCGCCGTTATCAACTCTATCGGCAACCTCGGCGGTTTCTTCGGACCGACGGCTGTTGGTATGGTTAAAGATGCGACAGGCGATTTCCATTATGGCCTGCTGCTCCTCGGTGTCTGCGTATTCATAGGCCTTGTCCTGTGCCATATCATGAACAATATCTATGGCAAGAAAGTTGACTACAGCAAGATTGAAAAATAATAGTTTCATAAAATAGTTACTTTTTAGAAAATAATGAAGAGACTGCTAAAATGAGATTAAAAAACTCAGCAGTCTCTTTTTTTTGCAAAGAAGAAAACTATACATTTTTATATATTTATACTATATAGTGCATAACGAAAAACAAAGCCTTTGCTTGAAAATACAAATCATCTGCATTATAGCAACTCGTATTAGCGGTAAATACAGAGAAGTGTGGCATCACTTAATTATGATACGAAAAAATCATAGAAAACACAATTGCATTGCTTATTTATAAAGATTGATAAAATATAAATTTTGACTCTTGACGATGTGTTGTTAAATCCGTATAATATCCCTGTACTTGATTCGCATATACGACATATTGCTTATATATGAATTATTCCTTACATGATAAAAGCAATAAGTGATGTGCTGATCCATGTGAAATTTTTCATAAAGTCAACAATAAGGGATACTAGTGTTATCAGCTTTATGATGTCGTGAAAATGGTTATACGTAATATTTGTAGATAACACGATGCAGTCAGATTGGTACCTTTAAAAGGGGTGAACTTGGATTTTAAGCATTATATTCTTCACATACAATCATATTAATGTGAAATATAAAAGGTACCAGTTTTGTTTTTGTACTGCAGCGTGTATATCGAACCCGTCAGAGGACGGGCTCAATATAAGAGGTAAAGAATTTAGTGGAGGTGGCTGTTTTG
>NZ_DGRS01000086.1:0-43887 GCF_002391155.1 Megasphaera sp. UBA4382
ACATCGAAGTTGCCAACATGCCGACTACTAACGACGCATTGAAATATTTGATGGAACAGCCGAACATGGTCGTTGCTCCGTCCAAAGCCGTAAACGCCGGTGGCGTTGCTACGTCCGCTCTGGAAATGAGCCAGAACAGCGAACGACTCGTATGGACTGCAGAAGAAGTCGATGCCCGTCTCCATGAAATCATGAACACGATTTATCAGAATTCTGTAGACGCAGCAGAACGCAACGGTTTCGGATATAATCTCGTAGCAGGTGCTAATATCGCCGGTTTCGAACGTGTAGCCGATGCTATGCTCCAGCAGGGTGTATTCTAAATCTACAACTTCATAACTCATGTACTATCAGGAGGCTGTCTTTTAGACAGCCTCTTTTTCATGCCGCTGCGATGCCGATGTGAGCGAGGTCATATCATACGTTATCCGGCAAAAGAACGCGCAACGCAAAAAAAGGAGACTGCATACGGGCTTCAGCCCCATGCAATCTCCTTCATTTCCTATACAGCAGTTCACGTGCGCTTCATCATTCACCACGCCGTTCGATGATAATCCCCTGCCGATATGCCTGGAGCAGGGCCTTCAAGTCATCAATCATCTGCAACAATTTTTTGCCATTGTCCGTATCACCAATCATGACCCGTTTAGGTTCCAGTTCTACCTGAGTCGATTCGGACCCCATATCGGCATTGGTCCGCAATACTTCCTCTACATCCGTAAAGGGATAATGAGCCTTGATCCGGATTCCGTGGGAATTAAAAATCAATGTATACCCAGCAATCCCTGTCGAATTCTGATAGGCTTTACAGAAGCCCCCATCAATGCAAAGTTCCTTGCCTTCGGCCCGGATCGGACTTTCCCCTTTTTTCACTTTTACCGGCGTATGTCCGTTGATAATATGTCCCTGCGGCGAATCAATCCCGAACTCATGAAGAATCTTGATGCATTCGTCTTTATCCCGGTTCAAGCGGAAATAGGCATTTTCTGGTTCTTTCCACGTATCTTTATCGGCAATGTAACTGCGTTCAAAGGTCTTTACAATACGCCCGGACACAGGAGAATCGGGGCCGCCCCACATATACCACATATAATCCAGGCTGTCCGTATCCCTCTTGGTATAGGCGCGCCGTGCCATATAATCGGCATGATCCATAAAAGCCCGGCCCTTATACCCATGTCCATCGAAATAAATTTCTTTAAAGCTGCCATCATCGTTGAGCGGCAGGCTGCCATGGAATAATAAATTATTATTATAGCACCGGTACATAGAACCATGGCTGTACAGGAACTGGATATGCCGCTGGAGCCGTTCGCTCTGCAAAAATTCCGTCTGTAATTCAGCCATAATAAGATGTTCTTCCGGAGACAGGGTATAGGGATCCTGAGGATTGAATGTCGGGAAATCCTTCGTAGTCAGTTCATATGTCCCGGAATCCAGCGTAATGGTCCCTGTTTCCAGATTGATTTTATGGAACAGCAGGCGGTCATCCATATTATATTCCGGATGACGAAAAATAACCTGCCCTTCCAGTTTGGATAAGATGACATTGATTGCCTTAACCATCGGTTCGATGCCATCGTCTTTGGTATACATCTTCAAGGCAAACAGGGCCAGCGGGCGCAGGCTGATGCCATACCCGCTTTCCAGGATTTCCAAATTATGATATCGGATATTATTGCGCAAAACATTGGCAATACAGGCAGCACTGCCGGCGGCAGCTCCCATCCAAAGAATGTCATGATTTCCCCACTGGATATCCATGGAATGATGATGCATGAGATTATCCATGATTTTATCTGCATGGGGCCCCCTGTCATAAATATCGCCGATAATATGCAGATGATCCACAGCCAGCCGTTTAATCAAAGCCGTCAGCGCATAAATAAAGGAACGGGTGCTCCCCGTTTCCAGAATCGTGTCGAGGATTTTGGAATGATAGACGTGACGGTTTTTATCTTCATCGGGCTGGGCATGAAGCAATTCATCGATGACGAACCGGAAGACCGGCGGCATCGCTTTACGTACCTTGGAACGGGTATACTTGGACGAAAGCAATTTCGCCAGGCGGATCAGGTGATGAAGTGTCTTGCGGGCCCATTTGTCCGTTACCAGCTTTTTGCGGTTCATAAGATCCAGTTTTTCTTTTGGATAATAAATCAGGGTCAGCAGGTCATCCCGTTCTTCCTGACTCATGGAATTGGAAAAGAGCATTTCCACTTTTTCCCGGATAACACCGGAACAATTATTCAATATATGATAAAACGCTTCATATTCACCATGGAGGTCGCTCATGAAATGTTCCGTTCCCTTTGGCAGATTCACGATAGCCTGCAAATTGATGATTTCTGTAAACGTCGCTTCCTGGGTCGGGTATTCTTTAGCCAGGAGTTCCAGATATTTGATATATTCATCGGAATATCCAGCATAATTTTCCATTTATCGTATCTCCCCATTCTTCGGCCGTGCCGATCATGATATACAAAGTCTTTATTTATATTGTACACGAAAACCGACATAAAAATCTAGGGATGTACAGAGGATGCACAAAACCCTCACAAGACAGACTGGAAAAATCTGACTTGTGAGGGTGGTATACTATTTCATACTCCCTGTTTCCAGGTAGCGCTGCTGCCATGACAGGGCCTCTTTCAGGAGCTGTGGTTCATGCTGGCTGCCTGTTGCGGCAATAGCCCGGTCCAGATAATCTGTGAGCTGGTCTCTGTAATCCGGGTGGGCACAGTTAGCTATGATAGTCCGTGCCCGTTCGACAGGAGAAAGACCGCGCAGGTCTGCAATGCCCTGTTCCGTACAGAGGATATCCACATCATGCTCCGTGTGATCCACATGGGAGCACATGGGAACTACGGAACTGATGGCACCGTTTTTTGCCGTCGAACTGGTAAAGAAAATCGTCAGATATCCCGCCCGGGCAAAGTCCCCGGAACCGCCAATTCCATTCATGAGACGACTGCCACAGATATGTGTCGAATTGACCTGACCATAGATATCAAACTCGATGGCCGTATTCATGGCAATAGCTCCGATACGGCGGATTACTTCGGGATTATTGGAAATTTCCTGGGGCCGGATGACGATTTTTTTCCGGTACTCATCGATGTGTTCATAGAAATGCTTCAGCCCTTCCGGGGATGCCGAAATGGAAGCTGTCGATACGGCATCGACTTTCCCGGCATCGATGAGGGTAAACATCCCGTCCTGGAGTACTTCCGTAAAGATGGAAAGATGCTCGAAATCACTTTTTGCCAGCCCCTGAATGACTGCATTAGCTACGGATCCGACACCGGACTGGAGTGGCAGAAGATGCTCCGGCAGCCGGCCTTTGGCTACTTCATCCTTGAAAAACTGCACGATGAGATTTCCCATCTTCCGGCCATTTTCATCGACAGGCTTAAACGACCGGGGAGCATCGGGAATATCACAGGGGACGATAGCAACGATTTTGTCCCAGCCGCAGGTGATATACGGTTTTCCGATACGGTCCCCTGTATGGACGATGGGAACGGGTACACGGAATGGCGGATTGGGAACATCGTATACGTCATGCATTCCTTCCAGACTGAGCGGCTGGGTCACATTGATTTCAACGACGACTTTCTGACACACGTCAATCATAGCCGGTGTCGTCCCTACGGACGTAGTAGGGATGAGATTCCCTTCTTCTGTAATAGCTGCCGCTTCCACCACAACGATATCGGGACGCTTCATGAACCCTTCCTTGAGCAGCTGAGCGAATACACTGACGTGGTAATCGGCATAAGCCACACTGCCATCATTGATTCCGCGGCGCAGATCTTTATTCGTATGATAGGAAAACCGGCGGGAAATGCCATGTACCCGTGCCAGAGCTCCATCAATTTCATCACCGATGGATGCCCCGGCATAGAGCGTAATCTGAAAATGCTCCCGTCCTATCCGCTTTGCCAACGCCAGCGGTACGGCTTTGGGATACCCGGCCGGTGTAAACCCCGACACGGCCACAATATCATCAGGATGAATCAGCTTCGCCGCTTCTTCGGCCGTTGTAACTCTCGAGATGTATGCTTTATTTCGTATACGATCTGAAATGTCAATCATTGCAATCCCTCATTTCCTGCATTCGATTCTATTCCTCATCATGCATAAATTAATAACATATTCCGTATGTATTTCATATATTAGTATAACACTATTCATAGCATTCTGGTACATACAGATTTCACTGCCAGAAGGATCCGGATGAACTGTTTATAAAGATTTCACGCAGAACTATTATACAAGCTGACGATAAAAAAAGCGGGGCTATCTCACAAAGCACGGTGTCTTCGTGAGATAGCCCCGTTCGTAAAGGCAAAACCTCTTATCCGTCTTTCTTTCAACGGCTTGCTGTATTATTTTTCCGCCGCATCAAATTCTTCTTTCATCGCACTGCGCAAAGCTTCATTTCCGGCCAGACGCAGTACAGTCGCACCGATAATTTCTGCGCCGCGGACGATGACCGGTTCAATGGCCTTGTCTTTGACCATATCGGCAATTTCCTTGGAATGGTCCGGATAGAACGTGTCCCCCATAGCCAGATGGACGTGGAGCACCGGGCATTGATGGCTGACATTGGCAATATCCGAGCTGCCGCCGCAGTCCGGTTCTACAAAGGGAATCTTCATATCCCGGAGCACGCCACGAACGACGTCAGTTGCCGTTTCATTCCACACAAGGTCATCATATTTATACCCCAGCTGGGATACATCAAAGGTCGTTTCCGTAGCAATAGCCGCCCCTTCAAAGCAATGCATCAGGCGCTGGACCACTTCGTTGAGATAGGTCCGGGTGGAATGGCGGACACAGCATTCTACCTCGGCGTAATCGGGAATGACATTAGAAGCCGTGCCACCATGGACGATATACGTGCCAATCCGCGTATCGGGCTTTACATGCTGACGCATCATATCGATAGCATGGAGGGCCAGCATGGCCCCGTTCAGTGCATTCCGGCCTTTCCACGGATGGGCTGCCGCATGGGCCGTCTGTCCATGAAACCGGATGCGATAATCATCGAGGGCCAGAAAGCGGGAATTGGGCGTCGTCTGACACGACGACATATGGACCATTATGGCAAGATCGTAGTCCTTGAAAATCCCCTGCTGGCACATGGGAATTTTGCCACCCCGCAGTTCTTCATCCGGCGTGCCGATGACATCGACAGAGACGGGCAGATTCGTCATGGCATGAAACGCAGCTCCGGCCAGAAAACTGATAGCACCGCCAGCCGAATGACCGCAGCCATGACCGATATCGGGAAGAGCATCGTATTCAGCCAGGACGGCTACCCGCAAAACCGGCGATTCCGCATGGCAGGCAACCGCCTTATAGGCTGTGGCCTGTCCGCTGAACCGTTCCGTCACATCCATGCCGGCATCCCGGCAGGCCGCTATGTGACGGGCACAGGCATGATATTCTTCCCCGGATAACTCGGGATCATTGGCAATCGCATAATTCAATTCAAAGGCAGCAGGAGCATACTGCTGCACCTTCTTAGAAAATTCATCATAGAGAGACATGGCTTACTCCTTTTATTTCATCGTTTCAACTAAAAAGGACGGCATCTGCACTGGGACAGCCGTCCTTTTACTATTATATAATTCTTTATCTCAACCGACAATAGCCATATACAGGGGAATGACCACCAATCCAAGAGCAATAGACAGGAAACTGATTTCGGTGGCATATTGCACATCAGCACCGACGGATTTCGCCACGACGGTCATTTGCGTCATAGCCGGCATACTGGCCTGCATGGTAAATACCTTGGCCGACATATCCGTGATAGGGATAAATGGCAGCAGCACCAGCACACAGCAGGGACAGACGAGGAACCGGCCACATAAAGCGCCGATGATATCCCGGTCCCAATGAATGTCTTTCCAGGAAATGAGGCTCATTTCAATGCCAATGACAATCAGGGACAACGGAGTTGCCATGTTTCCGACATATTGGAAACTCATGACCAGAAAATCAGGCAGCTTCACGTCGAGCATAACCAGAACGAGGCCGATGAGAAAGCCCTCCAGCGGCGGTGAAAAAACCTTTTTAATTGTCTGCACAGAAAAGAGCGGCATATGCTTTCCACCTGTACTATCATTGACAATATGATACACCGCCAATGTCCAGAACATAGTCGTATTGGCCATATAATAAAGCATGACCGACGGCACACTCTTGGGACCGAACAAGGCCAGATTGACAGGCAGACCGATAAAAATTGTATTGGCAATAAAAAAACAGGTAATGAATATCCCCTGCCGGTCCTTGCGGATATGTAGGACTGCCGCCGCGATTCTTCCCACAAAATAGGCCAGGAAAATAGACGCAAAAGGCAGTACCAAATCCGGCGCAATCTGTACTAGTGAATCGTGCGTAAAATCGCGGACCATATTGACTACCATATAAAAAGGCAGAGCCACTTTCATGACAATCTTCGTCAGAAGAGCACTCGTATTGCTGTCAAACCATCCTTTGCGGGACAAAATAAACCCGATGGAAATAATAAAAATAACTTCAAAAATCCCCTGCAGGCCATGTATAGCCCCTTCCATACCAACACTTCTCTTTCAAATAACACTATAACACACACATCAGAGATGATACAATTCCGGCCGGCGGTCACGGAATACGTTAATGCTGCTGCGGATACCTTTGATGACAGACAAATCGACATCACTGGTAATAATCTGCTCCCGTCCGTCTGCCTGGGAAAGAACCTTGCCCCAGGGATCAATAATCATGGAACCGCCGCAGAATTGATACTCTCCAGCCTGGCCACAGCTGTTGACAGCTACGACGAACATCTGATTTTCAATAGCCCGTGCCTGATTCAAAATTTGCCAGTGTCCCAGCCGTGGATTGGGCCAGGCCGCCGGTACAAAGAGAATCTGTGCGCCAGCCAGCGCTGCCATGCGCACCCATTCACCGAACCGTACATCATAGCAGATAATCGATGCCATTTTCACACCATCTAATTCAAAAATATTCAGATGGTTTCCTGCCGTAAAGACCATATCTTCTTTTCCCGGCGTAAACAGGTGCACTTTATCATACTCTCCAACAACCTCACCTGTCTTATCTACGACAAAAGTCGAATTATACAGCTTTCCCTGTTTTTTATTGGCAACAGAACCGCCAACAATATGGACATGATACCGTTTTGCCGCATCAGAAAGGAAAGCCTTTGTTCTCTTTCCCTCTTCATCAGCCAGATCATATACGTTTAGCGGATAAAACGATGTATTCCAAAGCTCGGACAATACGACGATATCGGCCTCTGCAGCTGTTGCCGCTTCTATAGCCTGATCGGCTATATGATAATTAGCATCTACATCGCCATAACGAATCGCCGCCTGTACCGCTGCTATCTTCATAGACTCACCCCCATTAATACAAAAAATGCAAACCCGCATATTTATTATATAAGAGGCTGTCAGGCAATGCAACGGCTTATACGCGCCCCGGAATATAAAATTCTGGAAATCCCTGTCTTCCTATGCTATAGTAGTATCGAAACAATAGATGGAGGAATGGGACATGGCAAAGGTGAAGAAGACGAATGTCATGCGCATTTTGGATAAGCATAAGATTGTGTACGATATTAAAACATATGCCTATACAGAAGACGATTTATCAGGCATCCATGCGGCGGCTGAGCTTGGAATGGATGCGGCCCGGTTATTCAAAACACTCGTCGGTAAGGGTAATAAAACGGGAATCGTCGTATTCTGTATCCCCAGTGACAGGGAACTGGATTTGAAGACAGCAGCTGCTGTCAGCGGTAACAAACATGTAGAACTGCTCCATGTCAAAGACCTGCCCGGTGTCACTGGCTACATCCGTGGCGGGTGTTCCCCCATTGACATGAAAAAACAATTTCCGACGTATATTGATACATCTGCTGAGAATTTTAATACCATCAGTATCAGTGCCGGCCAACGGGGACTGCAGGTACTATTGCCAGTCTCCTGTATCTGTACGGTCACCGGTGCCGCCATGGCCGGCCTGACAGCAGATCATGGGGAGGCAGAATGCGATGAGTGATGACAAAATGAAAGAATGGATCCAGGAGCTCATGAATTGTGATGCCTGCAAACTGCGCCACGAAGGAAACAGGGGACCGACACGGTATTCCGGGGACCCGGCTTCACCGCTCATGTTCGTCGGCGAAGGACCTGGCGGCGTCGAAGATGAATACGGCGTTCCCCTCGTGGGCCCATCGGGCCAGCTCCTCGATAAGGCTCTGTGGAGTGTCGGTCTGACCCGGGACCATGTATATGTGACCAACATTGTCAAATGCCGTCCCAAAAATAACCGGACCCCGACCCTGGAAGAAGGGAAGGCCTGCGCCAATATTCATCTGGTGCAAGAAATCAAACTGGTACAACCAAAAGTCATCGTCTGCCTCGGTAAAGTAGCCTTCCAGTATTTCTATGGTCATACGGCCAGCATCATGCACAACCGGGGAAAATGGTTTACCTGGCATAACATCCCGGTCATGCCTACCTATCATCCGGCGTTTCTCCTGCGTCAGACCGGAAAAGACCTGGTTGAATCCAAATGGCAGGTATACTACGATTTCAAGGCTGCCGTAGAAAAAGCCGTAGCAGCCGAACCGGATTTCACCTATAAAAGTGAGGAAAAGCCAAATCTCCTTGCCCAATACGAAAGTCTCCGGGAAAGTCGTCATTTCTAATTTCCCCCGGCATCTCATACTCATTTCTAAATCAAAATAGGTTGTCTCACAAAGCAACGTGGCTTTATGAGACAACCTATTTTTATCTTACCTTCTGCCGGAAGTGGTCAAAATCGGGACACCTTGACAGCTGGTTTTATTGTATATTTATTCCTGAACGAAATCGCCGGTCATATCGACGAGTTTTCCCGGATTCATGATGTTATTGGGATCCAGTGCTTTCTTGATTGCTTTGATGACATGGAGTTCCGGAGCCGGCGTGCATTTAGCAAATTCACCCAGTTTCTTGAAGCCAATGCCGTGTTCACCAGACATCTTGCCGCCGAGAGCATACACACGGGGGAACAAATCGCGATGGAAGGCTTTGATTTTATTGAACCATTCTTCCGGAGAAAGGCCTTCTTTGTTCAGTGGCAGAACATGGATATTGCCATCGCCGATGTGAGCAACAGTTACGCAATACAGGCCGTATTTTTCACGGAGTTCCGGAATCTGTTTGGTGATATCGGGAATCTTATCGAGCGGTACGACGAAATCTTCCGTCTGGAACATTTTATCGACATCACGGGCTGCTTCGGCAAACTGTTTGCGCAGCGTCCAGATACGTTTATCAGCTTCAAATTCATCGATGGAGCCATTGTTTTCCGCCAAGTCACAAAGCAATTCCATCTTGCGGTCCGATTCTTCTTCGTTGAACGATTCTACCGTAACGATGACATAGTCGCATCCTTCATCAACATGAGGCATCTTCATATCGAGGAATTTACAGGTCATGACCAATGCTTCGTTGTCCATAAATTCGATACTGGTCGGATCAATACCAGCTTTCAGAATCTTATTCGGCAGGGCAAAGGCTTCATCATCGGTCTTAAATACGCAGACCATGTTGAATACGTAGGGAGCCTGGGGATAGAGTTTTACTGTAACTTCCGTGATAATGCCCAGTGTACCTTCGGAACCGGCATAGAGCTGTTCCAGGCAGAGGCCGGTAGAGCTCTTTTTCAGGCGGGAACCGGCTTCTACGACTTCCCCGGTCGGAGTTACGACTTTCAGGCTGTATACCTGATGACGGGTCGTGCCATATTTTACGGCTTTGTTGCCGCCGGCATTATTAGCTACGTTGCCGCCGATCTGGCTGCTATCGGCACTGGAAGGGTCGCCAGCATACAGAAGGCCATGACGGGCAGCTTCACGCTGTAAATCCCCGGTGATGACGCCAGTCTGGCAGACAGCATACATGTTGTCCGGATCGAGTTTGAGGATTTTATTCATCCGTTCCAGTTCGACGACGATGCCGTGGTATACGGGGATAGCGCCGCAGGCAACACCGGAACCAGCCGAACGCGGAGTGATAGGAACGAGGTATTTATTTGCCAGTTTGACGATTTCTACGACCTGTTCCGTAGATTCCGGGAAAACGACAACTTCCGGTTTGCTGAAATAATGAGAATTGCCTTCTTCGTCTGTCTGATAGGCTACGAGGTAATCTTCATCAGTCTTTACCTGTTTAGGGCTCATTACGCGTTTCAGTTCTTCTACCAGTTCAGGTGTTACGGGATTAAAATGTGCCATGAGGAACACGACCTTTCTGTAATTTTGTAGTGGAATGTGCGACCAGAATGTCTATTAATTATTTAAGCTCACTCTTACAGCTCTTAGGCCATAGCCGTCGTGAACTTGATGTTTGACAGTATATCACGATGGCAACGTTTGTAAAGCCCTGATTTTTCTGCAAAAAGGTCTGCCTGAGGCAGGATAAATCCCATAATTTCAACACCTTTTACGTTTAACGGGCTGCTTAAAATTTGCTATATACTATTTACGAATTGTTATTATTCTTTTAGGTTATCGTACCGCTTGCTTTATTATTCTATAATAGGCCAAAATCAGAGAAAATAAGAAAAATCTGACTATCTGGTTCCATAGCATGCTTAATATGTTATGAAGATAAATTTTATAAAATCACTTTTTTCTCTCTTGACTTCTTCTCCCATGGTAGCGTATAATACGCATCAAGCAAACAACCAAACAGTGTTGATTGGGAAAAGTACTTACAGACCCTGACAGTACAGAGAACCTGCTGCACGGTGAGAGGTAGGATGTAAAGACTATAAGGAATATCACCCAGGAGCTGCCAGCTGAACGCATCGCAAGTAAGCGTGGCCGATTGACAATCGTTACCTTGTCCGGCATTGAACGTCAGAGAAATCTTTCGGTGATGTCAGTAGAGTGGTCGTTCACGACAATAAGAGTGGTACCGCAGAGCTATAACGCTTTGTCTCTTTCTAAGAGACAAAGCGTTTTTTTTACTCCAGGTAAAAGCAATCAGCCGTTTGTTATTTGCAGCAATCTTACATTTTTTTATTCGGAGGTATGTAATCATGATGAATTTTGTTACAAAAGTAAGCGGTTTCGTAGGCAAGAATCTTACCTGGCTCGTATTGCTCACTATCGTGGGCGGCTATTTCGTTCCCTCTGGTTTTACCTGGGCCGTCAAAAATACGGTCTGGCTCCTGGGTGTCGTCATGTTCGGCATGGGCATGACACTCCATGCATCGGATTTTAAACTCGTCCTTCAGCGTCCTCGCGAAGTCCTCGCCGGAACGGTCTGCCATTACACCATCATGCCGCTCGTCGCCTATGCGTTGGTCATGGTCTTTGGCCTGACTCCGGAACTGGCCGTCGGTATGGTTCTCCTCGGCTCCTGCCCGAGCGGCACAGCTTCCAATGTCATGAGCTTCCTCGCTAAAGGCGATGTTCCTTTGGCTGTTTCCATCACGACCGTATCGACACTGCTCGCTCCTGTCATGATGCCCTTCCTCGTCTGGGCACTGGCTGGTCAGTGGGTTACCGTTTCCTTCCTTTCTATGGCCATGACGGTCATGAAAGTCATCCTCGTACCGCTTGTCCTCGGTTTGCTCGTCCATCGTCTCGTCGGTGAAACTTATTTGGTACAGATGCAGAAAGTTCTCGTCCTCGTATCCGCTTTTGCCGTTCTTTCCATCCTCGGTGGTGTCGTTGCCGTCAATGGCGCAAAAATCGTTTCCCTCGGCGTCTTCATGGTCGTTCTCGTTCTCCTGCACAATCTCTTCGGTTTTGCTCTTGGGTATTTCATCACGGGAAAACTGGGCTTTGGCAAACGCCAGCAGCACTCGGTTACCCTGGAAGTCGGTATGCAGAATGATGCCCTCGCTCTTTCCATCTGCTCCATCTACTTTGCCCCGGCTGTCGCTATCCCGGCTGCTGTCGGCGCTGCTGTCCATCAGATCACAGGTTCCATGCTGGCCGGTCTCTTTGCCCGCAACATGGATAAATACGAAGCCCGTCAGCAGGCTGCTTCCATGAAAGAAGAAACAGCTCCTGCTCCGTCGGCTCATTAATCAGCTCCCCAGAGACGTTGTGACCTCGTGTCGCAGCGTCTTTTTTTGTCCTATATATAGGTATTATATAAGGATGAAAAAAACAGTTCTGACACCGTTTTCAAAATTCGGGTCTTTACAAAATAGGGGTTTACTGTTAAACTAATGTAGTACCTATTATATGCGGGTGTAATTCAGTGGTAGAATACGAGCTTCCCAAGCTTGGTACGAGGGTTCGATCCCCTTCATCCGCTCCATACCAAAAGGCGGTCCCATGAAGCAAAATTGCTTCATGGGACCGCCTTTTTTCTATTTTTATTTCTTTTACAAACATAAAAACACTAGCTATTGAGAAATTCGTTTAACTAAATAAATTTCAACCGCATGGCAAAAATCAAGTGCCTTATCATATTGCTCTTTTGCTTCTAATTGTGAAACTATAAAAAAATCAGCATAATCCGTGTTATTACGAATCTGAAATGCCTGGCTAAGGTATTTAGAATACATTTTATCAAAAATTCCTGTTTTAATATATTCCTTTTGGAAATAAGAAATAACTCCAGCATGTTTTGTGAACGTACTCCCGCCTATAGAGGCGGGAGCTTCCTGCTTCAACGAGAACAGCGCTACTGACTCCAAAGAGTTGCGGCGGCTTACACTCTCTCCACAGGCGTAGATTCCCGTGCGACCCACGGTATTTTATGGATTACGTCAGGCTGATATCCGCCTGGCTTCTTCTCGGATATTGATGGCCGCGTTTTTATCGCGATTATGGTGACTTCCACATTTAGGGCAATCCCATTCCCTTACAGACAAGTCCTTGGTTTCGTGGTTCTGATATCCGCAAACATGGCACAGCTGGCTGCTTGGATACCACTTGTCTATCTTGATAAGCTGTTTGCCTTGCCAAGCCAGCTTGTACTCCAGCATGTTCGTGAACATATTCCAGCCATTGTCAGCTACGGATTTGCCAAAGCTGAACTTGCCACCCTTTTTCCGCTTTGCCATCGCTTTGACGCTGATATCCTCAATACCAATAGCGTCATAGTGGTCTGCGAGGTAGCGGGCCTTCTTATGCAGGAAATCCCGGCGTTGATTGGCCACTTTCTCATGGAGAATAGCTACGCGCAGCCTTTGTTTTTCGCTGTTGTGACTTCCTTTTTGTTTCTTGGATAGCTTCTGCTGCGCCTTAGCCAGTCTTTTCTCTGCCTTTCGCAGGAAATCGGGATATTTAGCATCCTCCTCATCGGAAGCCACATACAAGCCGTGCATCGCAAAATCCAGCCCCAGGAAGGTCTTCGGTATGACCGGGAGTATTTGGTTTTCATACTCCACCAGCATACTGATATAGTATTTTCCTGATGGCGTCTGGCTGATGGTTACGGTCTTTATGATACTGTTCTCCGGCAAGGGACGATGCTGGCATAGTTTCACCCAGCCGACTTTCGGCAGTTTCACCTTATGGCCCTCGATTCGGACAGAACCCTTCTGGTTATTCGTGGAATATGAAGCACGGCTATTCTTCTTGGACTTGAAGCGCGGCTTGCCGAAATGCTGGCTGTCATTCCAAAAGTGGCTGTAGGCCTTATTCAGATTCATTTGGGCATTGGCAAGGGCTAAACTATCTACTTCCTTTAGCCAAGGGAAGTCTTCCTTGTACTGCGCAGGCGTGTTATTCAGCTTTTGGCCGGTTTCCTTATAATAGTCAAGGCGGTCACTCAACATTTTATTATAGATGAATCGGACACAGCCGAAGGTCTTGGCAAACATAATTTTCTGTTCCCTTGTCGGGTAGAGCCTGTAACGGTATGCCTTATTCACTATCATCACCTGCCCTGACTTTCCAAATTCTTTCACTCTTACTACTGATTATACTGCAAGTCAACTTGTGAAGCCATTGTTTTTCTGATGGCATCGAGCCCTCAGAAAAACCTGCAATTCATCTCACCGCCTAAAGAGGCGGGAGACTTCTTGCAGAATCAGGTTTAAAATCTACACCATCCAGAGCCAAAACAGCTCTGACTGCTGTAAACATTGCATAATAAGATCTGCTAACAGAATCTTTATAACTCCTGCATTCCAGCAAAATAGAAGCAGCATGTAATTTTTCTTTCGCCATGTTTAACCTGTATCTCATTAACTCTACCCGGTTTTCATGCAACTACATTCACTCCCTCTTTTTTATATTACGATAATAAGGAATATCATCTTGGTATTTCATATATTCGTCATAGGGGATAACTGCAGGAGAAATAATTGTTCCATATTCAAGCTCTAAATCAGCAGAAATATCCCACACTTTTTTTAACTTTTCCTGTAAATCCAGCCGTTCTCCATGTACAATGGCCACTAAATCAATGTCTGAATCTTCCGTATTATCCTTTCGTGAATAAGATCCATATAGTAGAATCTGATCAATGGCATCCCCAAAAGCTTGGTAATATGCATCTACCACGGCCTTAATAATTTTTTTTAATTCTATTTCTGAGCACATGGTATCATCACCTTATTAAAAAAGCCAAGATAAATCTTGCCTCTTTAAAATCATTGTAACAAATATACCGGGTTTGTACAATATAAATGCACTTATCACCTATCCCGCAATTATGTTCACTGATTATAAAGTTCCGGTACATCGCATGTATACTTTTTCTGCAAACTCCCATCTATAAATGATACAACGAAAGGGACTGTCCATGCAACACAGTCCCTTTCGTTTGTATCCTTATTTCTTTTTACTCGTCTTTGGCGCCGTTTTGATGACAACGTTGCGGCCATCTTTGACGACTTCCAGGGAAATATCCCCTACACCGTCTTTATAATAAGCCATCTTGATATCGAGAAGAATAGCTCCGACCTTTTTTTGCAGATCATCGGTAAAAAACTGCTTGCGGAAATCTTCCGCCGTCTGCTGAGAAGCTTTCTTCTTTACGACAGGCCGCCGGGCCACCGTTTCTTCATCGTCCCAGTCAGCGGTTTCAAAGGTTACTTCTTCTTTTACTCCCTTGAACATGTCCTCCAAAGAACGGTTCTTGGGAATTTTATGTTTTGCCATGTATATTCACTCCTTATATGCCAAAAGGCGCCAAGATGGCGCCTGGGCAGTTATTTCTTTTCATCCATCTTATCAGCTGCTTCACGCATGCTGTTCAGTGTAATCTTTGAAAATTCTTCCGGCGTCTTATAGGTAGCAATCTTGGTAAAGCCTTTCTTCAGACGGCCCCGGTATGCAGCAACCACTTCGTTGTCGGCATTCATTTCGGCAATGAAGATTTCCTGTCCGTCGATGCCTACGAGGCGGAATTTGCCACTCGGCGAGATTTCACGCCAGCTGCTGGTCGCACCATCAAACATGTATACGACACCCGTGCGCAGATTATCATAGAAGAAGATATCCTGATCATAGAACACGGCAATGCGGCCGATATTTTCTGCCTGGACGTTAATGCGTCGCGTATCGTAGTTGGCATCGGTCCGGTAAATACGATATTTATCTTTATCGACTTCCAACTTCATGTATACCACATTAGTTGCTGTCGAATACGCGACATCGACGATTTTGCTGTCCCGTGGCGCATTTTCAATGGGCGTATCGAGTTCGCGGTCCGGATAAATCGGGTTATACTGGGCAATATAAACGCCATAACGGCCAGTCTTTTCATCTTTACCATACGTCGCGAAAATAGCCAGATTCCGGTCAGGCAGCCATTCAAAGAAGGACACCTTGCGTCCATGGAGACGGATGCGTTGTGGTTCACTCTTCTGACCCGCTTCATAAATAGAAACCGTGTCATCGACAACGGTTGCCATGAACCTCTTGTCGTAGGAATAATAGGTCTGGCCATTGGGTTCGGCCCCATATCCCATTTTTTCCTGCTGATTGGTCCCACCGATCTGGAAATCCGACGTCGGCGCAAAAAGGAACTGATCCAGGTAATAATACACGCCAGCCTGGATAGCTATGCCTGCAGCAAAGGCCAAAAGCACTTTTTTCAGCTTCATTCGTTCCCTCCTACTTTACAATAAACGCCGTCGGAATCATCCGTTCTCCGAGGAGATCTGCCGGTTTGTTGACAACTTTACCATTGAGATACAATGTAGAACTGGAACCCCCATCGAGATTAGCAGCAATATAAGCACCCTGTTCGTACATGATATTCTGCAAATCCCGCAGCGTCGCGCCGATAGAATATGATGGTTGACGTCCATCGATGACCAGGAACAGGACTGTCCCGTCTTTCCGCTGGCCGATAGCCGTACGAGGGCCGACGCCCCAGCCGCCATCACCGGCGGTAATCATCTTCTGACCATTGACAATCAATGCCGGGCCAAAGGAAATCCCTTCCTGGATATCCATGGAAATGAGTTCCCCTTTACTGTAATTGCCGGCTACGAGATTGCCGTCCTTCGTAAAGCCGATAAATTCGTTGACTTCACTGTTATCAGCATCGCCACCGAGGACAAACTTGCCATCGTGGAGGATAAATCCATACGGACTGCGGCCGGTCCCGGTACCATTGGCATCATAGAACCCGCCTGCATTAATAGCCGCGACAGCGTTGTTGCGCTGGGCGATACCGCTGGTCGTATCGCCTTTTTCATCCATATTTTCAGCTGTGCCGACCTTAACTCGTTTGGGGTCGGGGATTTCCAGGAGAAATCCCTTGAACCGGCTCGATTCGATATTTTGCAACTTCAATGAAGAATCAGTGCGGACTTTGAACTTGAATAATTCCTGCTTCGGTGCCGTACTGATGCCTCCCAGTATCTTATCGATTTCGTCCTGGGAAAAGAGCCAGGTGATATACTGGGGATGACGGCTTTTCAGAATAGCCCCGACAACGGTCCGCTTGATATTATCAAAAGGTCCGAAGAGAACGACTACGGGAGACGTTACAGCAAAAAACAAGAGCAGGACTACAAAAAATTTACCTATTTCCTTCAGCTTCATAATTACCTCATTCTAAGCACACCGGCTGCCTTACCGTTGTTCGTACTTTTCAGTCGTAATGCGCTGTCTGAAATTATCTATGTCCACTTCATTGCCAATCCAGATACGTTTGACCGCATAGGGATTGTCACCATATTTTGCCCATCCCGGATTCATGGTAAAGGCCAGCTTAATGCCATATTTCTTCATGACCTTTTCCGCTTCCGGGCTGTTACCGCCATAGGGATAGCAGAAAAATTCATTGGTTATGCCCAGCTGTTCTTTAAGTTCAGCCTGGCTTTTCTGCATTTCTGTATCCAGTGTAGTACCGCCCATCTGGTTCAGCCGTTCATGATGATACCCATGAGATGCAATTTCCATGCCCGCAGCCTTCATTTCTTTAATCTGCTGCCATGTCAGGCGCGTCCCATGATCCGCATCATACGTAGGAATGAATACCGTACAGGCAAACCCATATTCCTTCATGACCGGCATGACAATCGAATAGGTATCGGGATATCCGTCATCAAAGGTCAGGACAACGGGACGGACAGGAACCGGTTTGTTATGGACCATGTATTCATAAAGCTGTTCCATAGTAATCGGATGAAAATCATTATCCTTCAGGAACTTCATCTGCTTACGGAAATTTTCTTCTGTCAGACAGGCCTGATTATGAGGGTCATCGGGATCAACGCCAATCATATGGTACATCAGAACCGGAACGCCGTTCTTAGGTACTGCCATTTCCACCTGTGCAGTCTGGGCAGCTGGCGCATCTTTCTTCTGGGATTCTTCCCCGGAAGAGCCACAACCTGCCAGCAGAGACAGACATATCAGAGCCATGCCTAGTAGTTTCCAAATACGCAAAATTTAGAAGCCCCCTTCTCGTATACTTGTGTTACGTACTATATTTTACAAGATTTTGACTTTTGGTGCAAATTCATGGATAGGGCACGAAAGACAGTTCCTCTTCATGACCAGCCAGGAAAAGCCGTATCTGCCGTTCTGCCTCGTGGAAGAGTGCCTGTTCTCCTTCTACAGAGTGAGACGCTACACTCGGTGTCAGCAAAAATTCCGGCCGAGTCATCATTTTGAGCATCATCGGGCTGGGATGTTCCATAGACAGGACATCCAGTGCCGCACTGCGGATATGCCCGTCATCGACAGCATGGTATAAGGCCGCTTCATCAGCCAGTCCACCACGGCTGCAATTAACGAATATGGCTCCTTCTTTCATTTCCTCAAACTGTTCTTCCCGAAAAATATACCGCGTCGTTTCATTGAGTGGTATGTGCAGCGATACGACATCGCTGGTCCGCAGCAGTTTGTCGAAATCAACGGGCCGGACCCGTTCTTCCATCATGATTTTTTCGTCAACAAACGGATCATAGGCCTGTATTTTACATCCAAAAGCCTGCATCCGTGCCGCAACGGCCCTGCCTGTACGGCCGTAACCAATCAGGCCGATAAGGTTGCTACCCACGCGGTGCAGCGGCCAGCCAACAGCGCCGTATTCCCAACGGCTGTTATTGCGGATATCGTTCTGATACTCGGGAATCTGCCGCAGGAGAGCCAGCATCATAGCACATGTATGATCGGCAATGTCATCCACACAGTACACCGGATTACAGAGTACCTTCACGCCCCGCCGGGCTGCCGCCTGCAGGTCTACATGATCGACCCGCGAACGGAGGACAACAATCAACTTTAATTCATCTAACTGGTCCAGCAGGGATTCCGTTATAGGTTCATCCCGACAGACAAGAACATCACAATCTTCCAGTCTTTCTGCCATTTCTTCTTCATTTGTGACCGGGCAATACGCTACATCGGCAATATCGCCCAACCGCTCGCCAAAATCATCTTCATCCTGATGCGTAGCAAGAATACTTATGTGGTACATATCACAGCCCCTTCTCTCTTAGAAATAAAGAATTTAGTCATAGATATACAATTAAATATATATCACATTACCGGTCAAATAGCAAGCCTTATGCACAAAAGGAACTGAATCCGCCCGGCGCCAATACGGCCCGGCAGGAAAATCTCCGCACGCTGGCAAATCTCTGAAAAAAAATTCCAGACAGTATTCTCAGAGGAACATGCCTGGAATCATCAGATTACTGTATTTCGCTGAGCCGTTGTTTTTTACGCAGCCATTCCGAAAAAATCTCTACGATCGTTACCAGTCCGGTCATGCCCCATAAAAGGGCTCCGGCTGCAGCCCATTCATAATGCATCATCGCCAGTATCAGCGGCGTACCGATGCCACCGGCTCCAACCAGGCCCAGGATAGCGGCATCGCGCAGATTGACATCGAACCGATACAAGACAGCCGCCCCGTAGCGCGGTACCAGCTGTGGCAGGACAGCCCAGCGGATGGATCGTGCGACGGATATTCCCATAGCCCGGTATGCCCGGTACGGTTCCAGCCGGATATCATCGATAGCGATGAGAAATCTCTTGGCCAGAAGGCCGACACTGCACAAGGATAAGGTCAGTACGCCGGCAAAAGGACCGGGGCCGGTAACGCGGATCCACATCAGGCCGTACACAAATACAGGAACGGCACGGATGAGCAGCAATATCAGCCGCGAAGCCAGTGCAGCCGGCACGGGAAGGAGGCGGAAACTGGCCGAAAAAGAAAACCAGGCAGCAATGACCGTACCTCCCAGCGTACCCAGGAAGGCTATGCAAAATGTCTCATACAGGAGCCAGGGGACGCCATCATGAGCAAGGGAAAATATCATCGACCAGTCGGGATGAAGGATTCCCTGCATAATAGCCGCTGCAGCTGCCATGCCCTTTCCATCCATATCTGGCAGCACCAGCGTCTGAAAAGAGGAAAAAAACAGTACGGCCAGCGTCAGCAACAACAATACTTTTTTCATGCGGGACAAACGACTCCTGCCTGAAAGGACCTGGCGCAGCCATTCACTGACACCTTCTGTCAGCAGGACGACGACGTACAGCAGTAATAAAATCATGCCGACTTCACTGTATTCACGCCAGGCCAGCCTTTCATTCAGTAAAATTCCGATACCTCCGGCCCCGACGTATCCCAGGATAGCCGCATGGCGGACATTGGCTTCCAGCATATATAATACATTAATCAGATACCCTGCCAGGACAGCCGGCAATACAGCCCGGATAAAAGCCCGCAGGCGGCCGCATCCAGCTGCTTCCAGTGCCTGCGCCGCCCTTAAGTCGGCGTTTTCCATATCTTCATAGCCCATACGGACCATGACCACCGTCGTATAGATACTCAGTGCCAGCGTCCCGGCCAGCGTTCCCAGTCCGACGAGGAACGTACAAAGGAGTGCCAGAATCAGTGCCGGGATAGTCCGGATGAGATGAATGATAGTCTTAAACGGAATCCGCAGCCAGGCATGAGGATTGAGATAGGCATTGGCAAAGGACGCCCCCACCAGGCCCAGCACGGCCCCGATTCCCGTACCGGCCAGAGACATCTGCACCGTCGCCCAGAGCGGAGCCAGTACGACCCTGGCATAGGAAGTTTCTGGCGGTATCATCGCTCCGGCAATGTCAAAGAATCGCACGCCCCGCCTCAATAGGAGAGACAGAGATACATCGGTGCTTTCCCCGCAAAGGATGATCAGTGCCAGAAATAGCATCCCCATGCCTGTTCGGCGCAATGAATATCTCATGATTGCGTCCTCCCATACAGGTCCTGCAACCGGTCATCTGTCCAGTCTGCCGGAGGCCCGTCAAAGAAAATGCTTCCGTCCTTCAGCCCGATAATCCGGTCCGACCAGGTCCGGGCCTGTTCGACATTATGACTGTTCATGACGACAGTAAGCCCCTGTTTCTGCTGCAGCCTGCGCATGAGCTCCAGCACCTGCCGGGCTGTCAGAGGATCCAGCGAAGCGACCGGTTCATCGGCGAGAAGAATCGTCGCATCCTGCATCAGTGTCCGGGCAATAGCTACACGCTGTTTCTGACCGCCACTCAATGCATGGGCAGGAGTCTGGCTGTATGATTCCAGCCCCACGGCTTTCAGGGCAGCCATGGCCTTTTCTTTTTCTGCCTGGGGAAAACACCCGGACAAAGCTCTCCACAGCGGAACGCGGGCCAGACTGCCATTCAGCACATTCTGCAGACACGTACACATATCGACAAGACTGAAATCCTGGAAAATCATGCCGACCCGCTGCTGGATTTTCCGCCTGCCCCGGCCGTTCAGCCTGTCAAAACGGGTACCGTCAATCCAGACCTCACCCGAATCGGGCCGCACCATATGGTTAAACAAGCGCAGCAATGTCGTCTTGCCGGCTCCGCTGGGTCCGATGACCGATACAAACTGTCCCGTCGGGATAGAAAGCGATATATCGCGCAGTACAGGATGCTGCTTTTTATAGGACTGGCAGACGTGCTTTAATTCCAGCATAGCCATGGTTCTTTCCCCTTTTCACATCATTACTTTAATTCCTGCTGAACTTTCCGTTCTCCATCATAATCCGAACTCTGAGCCCAGTCATATCCTTTATGGCCCAACGTCTGCAGCACTTTCAATCCTTCATCGGTCTTTCCGATTTCAATGAGCGATTCGCCGAGGGCTTTGCGGAAGTTTTCATCCTGCATGACCTTGCTGGTCTTGCTGACGCTGACCGTATCGTTATAAATCTTATCCGTTACACCGATGACACCGGTCTGGGACCAGATATCCGATGTACCGCCGAATTTTTCCTGCCAGTTCTTTGCCATATGGGCACGGATATGAGAATAGGCCACGATGACATCTACCTGTCCCGATGCCAGGCGGGCCGTCGAAGTCGTATACGAATCAGACTGCACGACATGAGCCAGATCGGATATTTTCTTGCCATAATTATCCTTCAGCCACAGTGACGGATACAGATATCCGGAAGCAGACGCCGGGCTCATGACGCCCCAGGTCAGATCATTCAATTCATCCCAGGTCGGCTTTTCGCCCCGTTTTACCTTAGCGAGAATAGCCTGTCCTTTGGCGCTCGGCCCTACGACAATAGCCGAACGATAATATTTCACCAGATCCTTCTTGAAGGCTTCCGGCGTACCGTTGTTCCAAACAGATAAATCCGTCGTATCCTTATCGATACCCTGGCGAAGCGCCGTCAGCAGCACATCGACATCTTTATCATACATGACATACGTAGCTCCGGAAATAAAGCCCATATCGGCACTGCCCGAACTCAGAGCTTCTCCTACGGCGTTATAAGAAGTCCCCACATTGATAGTAACTTTTTTAATATTGTATCCCTTTTCTTTCATTTTTTCCTGGAGCATCTTCCCCAGTGGTTCGGTCTTTGTCTGGATTGTGTCGGCATCCTGGTACGGTGACACGGCGATTTTTAATTCTTCCACCTCTTTCGACCCGTTCTTCTGCGTATCACTACTGCCACAACCAGATAAGAATACGCATCCTACCAGCAATGCCGATAGGAGAACCTGCCATTTTTTCATCATCATCGACTCCTCACAAAATATAATACATATTATAAAACATAAAAAGAGAGGGACTCTCTATCCCTCTCCGTACAGTCAGCACCCATGCGACAAAAAGGGAATATGACTCCCATCTGTAACGGTCGGCGTCTCTGGCGCCCTCTCAGTCCGGCAAACGGACTCCCTCGCATGTTGGCCATTAATATTCAAAAATATAACAAATCCAGGGAGCTCCCCCAAGATTCACATTCAGACCATCTTTAGTATAATATATGAAATTTGTAAATTCAAGGTAAAATTCATTTCCTCATCCATACCCTGTATATGCCACTTCCAGCCAGCAGTTTCTGGACAATCATGACACGAGCCAGTACAATAATACTGATATATATTTCATAAAACAACGAAAGGAATCCCCCATGAAAATTACAGATATACGCGTGGGAATTGTACGCATCCCACTCAAAACCCCCTTTGTCACGGCACTGCGTCGTGTCGATACGGCCGAAGACCTGATTATCAAAGTCATCACCGACGATGGACATACTGGCTGGGGCAATGCACCGGCGACGGTTGTCATCACCGGAGACAGCCATGCATCTGTGGCCTCAGCTATCAAAGATACGATAGGACCGCAGATTCTTGGCATGGATATCGATGACAGGGAAGCCATCCTTCAGCGCATCCAGCACAGTATGGTGCATAATACGTCGGCTAAAGCCGCCCTCGATATAGCGGTTCACGACTTATTCGGACAAAAATATCACTTACCCCTGTATCGCTTTTTCGGCGGCCTGCGTCAGCGCATCATTTCAGATCTGACCGTCAGCCTGGGAGAACCGGAACAAATGGTTCAGGACGCACAAAAAGCCATACAGGCAGGCTATACAAATCTGAAACTCAAAGTCGGCGTCGATGCTGCTCTCGATATCCGCCGCGTCCGGGCCATCCGTCAGGCTGCCGGCCCGCATATCGCCATTCGTCTCGACGCCAATCAGGGCTGGAAACCCAAAGAAGCCGTGCGCACGATCCGCCGTATGGAAGACGCCGGCCTCAATATAGAATTGATTGAACAACCCGTAGCAGCCTCTGACGTCGAAGGACTGAAATTTGTCACCGACCACGTAGATACGCCGATTATGGCCGATGAATCCGCATTTAGTCCTGGTGATGTATTTCATCTTCTCGCCATCCGTGCCTGTGACCTCATCAATATTAAGCTCATGAAAGCCGGCGGTCTCGGGCCCGCTTCCCAGATTGCTTCCATGGCACAAGCCTCTGGCATAGACTGCATGATGGGCTGTATGCTGGAAAGCAAAATTGGCATTACCGCTGCAGCCAGTCTCTCTGCCGGTAATCCCGCCATCGCAATCAACGACCTCGATGCGGCCGACCTCATGGCAGACGATCCCATCATAGGAGGAATTTCCTATAATAGAAATGAACTTATTCTGCCGCAGGCTCCCGGGCTGGGCATTACCGCTGTGGCAGGCTGGCAGGAGTGGGATTACCGATAAAGACTGTGTCTCATGAAAAACCGTTTTTTCGCATACTGGCAAATCCGGTACGCACCATAGCCGACACCAACCCCCAGGACAGCCCCGGCCAGAACATCACTGGGAAAGTGCATGAACAAATACATCCGGGAAAAAGCTACGACTGCCGCCATTCCATAAGCCAATATGCCAAGGCGCTGACGGTAGCAGTATATGACCGTCGCTCCGGCAAAGAAAAAGAATGAATGACCAGAAGGGAAGGAGTAACTAACGGGATATTTGAGTGCCTCTACCACGGGAGCTCCTTCGATGACGATATACGGACGGATCCGCATGACCACATGCTTCAGGACGACATCACCAATGAAAACAGCTGCAATGACGGCCACAATAATGGTCAATGTTATCCAGCGGCTGCGGCGATTCCACAGGCCGGCAGCAGCCAGCCCCAGCCAGAGCCACAGACAATTGATGCCTGTCGTAAACAACGTAATGAAACTATTCATATGCGGACCAGCCAGGCGGTGCAACCAGAATAATACATGTACATCAGTTGATAAAATCCATTCCATACATATCCTCCCTTTCGCAATGAACGCAGTATATCACGGAAGAGAGTACAGGTAAAATATATATAACATAGGTAATCCATATGATTATCATATGGATTACCTACATTACATTTCTGATTCTGCGGGACGCTGCACGGCATATAGCACGTATGGAAACCAAACAAAAAACACTCGCAAACCCCATTACATCAGGCTTTGCAAGTGCTTTTTTCATTCAAGCGTGCCAAAGATGAGATGATAACAAAAGCGAATCATTGCCGCCACCCGCATCCCATGCTAGAATGAAACAAATACGTTAAATAAAGGAGATGCTGATAAAATTGTTCGGTCACAGCCAGAAATCAAAAAAACAATTAATAGCTCTTGCCCTGACCGGGCTTGTGTGGATAGGAGGCAATGCTATGGCCATGAATGTCAATGTCGATTCTGCTACGAAGGATATGCCGGGAAAAGTGGAAAGCACGAAAATTTCCGTCCCATTGAAGACGCCCGTCATCAACCAGATTTCCGATGTCGTATACGAACAGGTCCCGATGCGGGGCTATCCTAATGTGGCTATGAAGATGGATATTCTCCAGCCAAAATCAGAGAAAAAACTTCCTGCCATCGTCTATGTCACCGGTGGCGGTTTCATCAATGCCAATAAGGATAACGGCATCCAGCTCCGTATGCATCTGGCAGAAGCCGGTTATGTCGTCGCGTCCATCCAGTACCGGGTAGCGCCTACGGCACGTTTCCCGGAACCACTGGAAGATGTGAAATCGTCTATCCGCTATTTGAAAGCCCATGCAGACCAATTCGGCATCGATCCGGAACGGGTCGGCATCATCGGTGGAAGTGCCGGCGGTTATCTTTCTGCTATGGCAGCTACGACCAGTGGCACGACGACCTTTGATAAAGGGGACAATCTCCAGATAGGAAGCGAGGTAAAAGCGGCCGTAGATCTGTATGGCCTTTCCGACCTGACCCGCATCGGCGACGACTACAGCGATGTTGTGAAAAAAGCCCACCAGTCGGCTGGCGCTACAGAAGCACTGTGGGTGAACGGATCTGCTGTATTCGGTGGAAAAGACGGTGGCCTTCTGGCCAATCCAGAAGGCGCAAAAAAAGCCAATCCCATTACCTATATATCCCAGACCAGTGCCCCTATGCTGCTCATGCATGGAACAAACGATACCATCGTTTCCCCCAGCCAGACCGACCTGCTCTTCCAGGCTCTCCAGAAACATAACATCCCATCCAAACGGTACCTGGTAGAAGGCGCGGCCCATGGTGGTATTTACTGGAACCAGGAAGAAGTGCTCCACATCATCACGGACTTCTTTGACTCTTACTTAAAAGGCTAAGATTTTTTTAAGTGCTATAACTATAGAAAAACAGGGAATAACTCTATTTTATACAAAAAATAGCCACGCGGCTCATAAACCGCGTGGCTATCGTATTCTGTATGGTGGAGATAAGGAGGATCGAACTCCTGACCTCTTGCATGCCATCTCCAAATTCCCGGAAAATAAGCTCAATCAGTCTCATATGTATCATTTAAATAGTACAAACAGCCTTATGTGTCCAATGAAAAAAATACTTCTGGTAGCAACTGCTATACAAAAGCTAACCTTCATCGGCTAATATCAATCATCAAAAAAATTATAAATACCTATTTTAACGACTAAGCAATCTCCTAACATCATAAAATTTAAACGTAATATTTCTTCCTGAAATTCCAATAAACACAATATATGCTTACTATACATGGATAATGTTGTGATTTTTTAAAAACTTTTTTATTTGCTCTTTTATGGACTTCTTTTTCCGGATAGAAAGATCTTTTTGCATATCCTCAAAACGTAACTCTTTCACCGGATTCTGAGGAAAAACTTTGACATGAAACTTGACAGCATATTCCCAGTCGTAGCCTTTTGGTATAATCTGAAAGCTTGCATCACCTACGGCTTGTGCTACATATTCATGACGGGAAATAGACTGTAAGCATTGTCCCCCGCCAAGAATACGTTCATAAGGACCACGGTGAATTCGCTGCAACTGTAATTTTTGTCCAATATGCAGCTCAATAGGTTTCATTGAAGGATATCCTTCTCCATTCATATAAAGCTCTATTTTTTCATCGTCAGAAATCGCGTATTGGAGACGGATTGTATTGGCATCCATTTCAGGAACCAATTCTTGTTCACAATCAAAGCATAAAAAGCCTTTTTCCTTCGACCACGTATAAATACTGTCTAAATGGCCTGAGCTTACGATAAACCGATTACCTTCAACTCGAATGTCTCCTTGCGGAATCGAGTCTCCTGTAAGAAGGGGACGGACCTGATTATGTACATATGCCAATACCCGGTACGATAAAAAACGACCGCTACCATTATGGATATAAACAACCAGCTCTCGATGCCGATGATGCGTAAAATTCCCCTCTATGACGTTCAGCCATGCTGAGTCCATCTGAAAACGATATAAACAGGTCCATTGGCGTTCTTTAGAAATATATTTAACAATTAAAAAGTCCGCTTTTCCTCTTTCCCTAGGAATTTGCAAGACATAGTCATAGCTCTTGGAATCCGTAAAATGGACCGGAATAGCTTGTTTGAAGCCAGGAAAAGTTCGTTCTAACGCCGAATCAGCTTCTTTGGACAGGGCTACTTTCAGATTTTTTCTAGGTTCATTGATGCCTTTGATCATACTTTCAATCCGACCGACAGCCCTTAAAATTGCATCAAGACTGATATCCGGCACCTTCCCATCTGGGTTCAGATAACCATGCAAATAAGGCACGGACTGATGGGAGAGATTAAGTCTTTCACAAACTACCCAGCAAACTGTTTCTGCTTCAAATTCCTTTGTTTCTTTGGAAAGATTAGTCCGAATGGGAATATATTCGATTTTTTCACGATTCAAATGCCCACAAAAGTAATGTCCAAGTTCATGGATAATAGTCGCAAATTTTTCTGCTGGTGACTGATTTTTATTAACGGTAATGCAATAGTGGCTGATGATATCGACATTACTTTTCGAGGTATGTGAGAGTCTGGCAACATTGGTGGCGTTCCATTGTATCTGGCCGCCGTAATATGTGCCATAGTTTTCTTCCCGATAACGAATTCCCTCCTTAAGCAGGGAGCTAATAAGCGTTTGAAGCTTTGCCTCATCAATGAGTGTATCGGAATGAAATGGATGAAGAATGTACTTAGAAATGACTTCTTGCGGCATCTTCTTTCCTTCTGTATCGTCTAATTCATAGACAAAAGAAATAGGTCCAAAACGACGCAGGATAACTAAAGGACGGGCTCCCGGTTTAGGCCGACGATGATATACTTTTTGCCACGTATCCAGAGTCGCTACAAAAGCACTACCTGGTTTTTGCACTTTAACCATCATCGCATTATAAGGTGCTAAATAGGGGAATTTTCGCAACTCTCCCATATATTCCAGAAAGTCTCGTTGTGTGTTAAAGCGCATTACACTTTCATACAGTTGATCAATTTCAGCAATACATCTCTCTTTATGTTCCCCTTTATCCATTACTTCCCCCCCCTACATTCAGCATCCCCTATAAAAAGTATTTCCTTATCAATTATATCAATACGAATAATACGTCAGCATAATATAGGACATACGATTTCCAAAGGCCAGGTATTCTCCATTCCCAATATTATAACAGCCATCGCCTTCATTTTCGCTGTTGAAATCAACCTTAGGAACGCGATTCATATGATATGCTTGTACAAATTCAGACGGAGTATTAGAGCAATTTAAACCCGAGTTATTTAGTACTGTGTTGCTGCCACGTAATAGGATAATTCTATCGACACAATCACCGTCAAAGGTTACTACGATTTTTTTATCGGCATAATACCAGCCAGGCATGCTCCAGTAAGGCTGCAAATCTCCTGTTTGTGAAGGGGTTCCTAATACGGCTTTGACTTCATCAGGCGTCATTCCTAGACGGATGCCGGCAACGGATTCGCTAAAGGGAATTTTGGCAACCCGGTGCAGCATCTGCAAATCATTAACTTTCAGACGGTCCATGTTATCATGCCGTACATACCACGAAAAATGCATTAAACGTTCCCCCGTACTTTCCAAAATACGGAAATTAGCACCGCCATTACCTGAAGCTCCGGCTAGATCATATACCGTCAATATTTTGCAGCCATTAATATACCCGTCTTGTATCTGTAATACCAGATTGCCATTATGATCGTACCAATTACCATCAATTGCCTTTAAAATTTTTGCGACAGATTGTGGCGATTCGGGACGGAAATTCGCAGCTTGGCTGATATTTATACTAGTGCATGCCAAAAGAATTATCCCCATAAAAAAACTGAAAAATCTTTTCTTAACGTTCATTTCGATTTCTCCCATCCTGAAAATATGGACAGCACGCTTCTACTATATAGTATAGTTTCGATATACGTCATGTAAATTCTGCTAAATCCACCTGAAGCATAGCATCATTCTACTCCCAAGGCTTTAAAGACAGCATCTTCAGGAGTACTATAAAATATCAGTTGAAAACTCCCGATTAATTCAGGTGGTACCGTTCCCAGGTCGGCGGCGGATGTAATGGGAAGCAGGATTTTTTTTGCGCCCGAGTCGAGACATACTTGCAGGGTGTTGGCCAGTTCTTCGACTTTCATCAGTGTACCGCTGATGCTGATTTCGCCCAGAGCGACAAGGGAGCTTTGGACGGGTTTGTTCAGGGCAATGGAACAAATAGCGATGAGTGTCGGGAGCGCTAAGCGATGGGTCATGCCGATGCCTTGCAGGTCCTGGTAGTTGATGATGTAATCTTTGGCGGTCGTCGAAATGCTGCCGCTGATACGCCTGCCATTGGCTTTCAGGTAGTTATAGGCAGTATTAACGGCTTCTTTGCATTCTCTGTCGCTGCCGATGCCGGTGCGTTCAAATTTCCCGCTGCCCGGCAGCATCTGGCTTTCCAGGCGGAATACGCCGATCATGTTGTTTTTCCCATGGGAAACGGTATAAACCTGCCCGGGATTGCAGATGCCTTCAGGAATGAGTTTGCCGCCGCCTTGTTCCGGCACGGAGACATAGTGTTCTTCAAAGGTTTCGTTGTCGATGTAGGAAAAATTCACGTCGTAGAATTCCATGCCGCCTAGCTTTTTGAGCTGTTCTTTGACGCGGCGGCGCATCTCCAGCGCCATTTGCAATACTTCTTCTACTTCGTCTTTGCTAAAACGGCCATCCGGATACAGCAGCTTGATGTATCCGCCGACCATCTTGCGAACCGCAATAGTATCACGCTGGTTCAGATTCTTTCCCAGCCGGAAATAGGTATCCAGAGCGTCACCATACTGCTCTTTTCGCAGTTCCCGCATGAATCCGGCCAGATAATCAGAAATAAATCCGTAATCGTCGGTGAAGTGTTCAGGCCGGAATTTTGGGATTTCCCAGCCAGGGTTGTAGCCATGGATACGGTCGAGAAAAGCCGTGTCGGTTCCCATTTCCGGTGGGAACGGGTCGAACAGGCTCGACGTTTTCAGCAGGACATCGACAGACTGGTTGATATTGCCGACAAAGACCATCGATGCCGAAGCCGCTTTTTCTTCCTTGCCCCGGGCAAAGGATCCCGATGCCATATAGTCTTTCATAATCTGGATGCCATCCTTGTCCTTGAATTTAATGCCGGCTACTTCATCGAAGGCAACGCAGTCCCACAGCCCGACCAGTCCGATCTGATGGCTGGCCATGTTATAAAAGAGGTTGGCTACCGTCGTCTGGCCGCCAGAAACGAGGATACTGTTCGGTGAAATTTCCTTGTATATATGTGATTTCCCTGTACTGCGCGGTCCCAGCTCACAGAGATTGAAATTATTTTCCACAAGCGGAATCATACGTGTAAGGAGCAGCCACTTTTCACGATAGGACAGAGAGTCCGGCTCCATACCGGTCGAGCGCAGCATGACGTCCATCCATTCTTCTTTAGTAAAAGCCTGGCGGCCGCGCTTCAATTCATCCATATCGACATGAGGCATCTGGATTGGTGTCAGATTGCGGATACTGATAGGATAGATGTTCTTCTGTCTCCGGCTATTTGACTGCGGGCTGTTTTCATTGGGCAGAATGATATCCAGATTTTCCGTTCCTTCTGCGTCATAATTCAGCTGCACGATGCACCATATACCACCACACAAAAGACGGTCGTATTTTTCCGGGTATTCATCAGCAATGGGGATTCCTGTCAGGCCCAGATTGGAAAAGGAGGCTTCATAATAATCCTGCTTGATATTCAGGCTGACCGTAATCATATCGATGACGGTATGGCTACCGTGCTGACGCAGGACCGACAGTACCTTTTGCGCTTCATCGGGACGCACAAAATTGGCGGATAAAATTTTTTTTACGTTTTCTACCCCCGCTTTGACGATTTCTTCATCGTCAGAGCTACAATACTGGCCTAATAGAAATTCCAATACGTACACAGGGACATTGGCCCCTTCTTTGATTTTTTTCGTCAAATCCTTGCGGACAATCTTCCCGGGGAAATGATCCTTTAATTTCTGGCGGATTTCCTCCCGGTTTGTAGTTCCACCTGCTGTATCCATCTCAATCCTTCCTCTCCGCGTTCATCACAAATCAAAGCCGAAATCCCCAGCGAAGGGAAGATCCATAATGAACGGATGGCGGAATACGTCTATGCCCGTTTCCGCGTCTTTGATGACCAGGAAATATGACTGGCTGACATCATACTTCTGATTTTTGAACGTAAAGCGGATCCGGAATGTCCGCTTGGCCGGGTCTTCTGCCCGGCTGTCAGCCACATGTGTGATTTCATTAGAAACAGGCTGGCCTTCGGCATCTACAAAACCAATCAGATACGTGGCTTCTTTGACAGCCTCCCCGACCGGTTCCGACTGGATGAAATCCAGCGTCGTAATGAGATTGGTAATCTTACTGATGGTGTTGATGAAACGGATTTGTACCGTCCGCACATCCGCTTTGCCCCGTTCCATATGGACATCAATGACCGGGACCAGCATTTCCTGCGGCGAAGAGCCACCGTGTACATAATTCTGGCCGCCGCTGCCCCGCGTCTTGAATACACTGGTCCCAATGGGGAAAGAAACTATCCGGCTGTCCTCGTTTCCCAGCAGGTAGCCGAGATTCAGGTTCTGCACACCGTCTTCCCGGATGCCTTCCTGAGAGATGATGTAACGCCGTTTCACAATATCATAGTGATGGACGTTGCCGATTTTATCCGATTCCTGCACCTTATTTCGCTTGTAAATAAACCCGTGGTCAGCTGTCACGATGAAATGATGTGTATTAGCCCCGTTATGGACTTTCTCGATGAAATCCAGGATTTCTTTCACGGCTTCTTCACAGGCCTGGAACACTTCATCTTCGGCATGTTCGCCACGGACATCTATCTGGTCGTGATATACGTAAATGACCTGCTGGCCCGTGAAAATATCCCGCATATCCAGTGTTTTCATGTGTTTCACGTCATCAAAGGATACACAGCAGGCCATCGGCTGCCATGCCTGCAATGCTTTTTCCCGGTTCTGGATGTCGATACAGTATGCCCCGTCAACGAGTTCTTTTCCTTCCGGGGACAGTTCCAGCTTCCGATGAGGCAGGAGGGCCGACATGCCCAGCCGCGTATACGACGGCAAGGTGCTGAGCATCGTCCCGATTTTCACTTCGCTGCGGGGATTATCATCCAGGCGGTCAAAGAGTTCCCGTCCTGTTTCGTAACGCATAGCATCGGAAATAATGACCATAACCCGGTCTTTGCAGGCACCGACATAATGGTCATAGAAATTACGTTGCAGGGGAATCACCGATAAAGCCTTATCTTCCATGATACCCGCATTCCATTCCGGCAATAATTTACTCAGGTATTCATTGGTATACATATTTTCAATCAATATCCGCAGTGTTTCATAAACGCTGGCATCGGCAAGCTGATCCAGATGGTAATAAAAATGGCGGTAAGCCTTATCAATCTGGTACAGATTGTTTTCATAGGCCGTAATGATATCCCGGAATCCCTCAGGATACGACTGGCCGGTCAGCCTTTCCAGTTGGCCGGCACAGATAAACATGTCGTATACAGGTTCCCGCTGCTGGCCGAAATGTGTCTTTTTGCGAAATTCGCAAAGTGCGGGAATACTGTAGCCACCTAAATGCGCATCCACATCTTCCGCTTCCAGACGGCCGGCAATCCACTGGATCAGCAGCGTATCGATATCAGCGAAGCAGCCGCAGGCAATCAAGCTTTCCAGAGGGTACGTTTTCAGTGAATCTGCTACACGGAGCTGCTTGCTGGCAAAGAGTGACAGCCTGTCAAAAACAGCCTGATAGACAACGCTGTTCATCATGCTGTCCAGAAAAGCAATAGCATTGCCGGGCTTGCACATTTTGAAAGGTTCCCAACTACCTGGTACGGGTTCCATGATTTCATGAGCGGCACAGGTCACAAACAGGGCCAGTACCAGCTTGGCTATGCCCGGATTTTCCCAGGCCAGGCCAAAATGGCGGGTGCATAAATCCCAAAAAGAATCCATCAAATCATAACGGGCCAATTCGTCAAAAATCCGATGGTTTTTCTGGCTTTCTTCATTGAGGATGATGTGCAGTGCTTCTTCAAGCGAACACGTCCGGGCGCCTGCCAGGGCACATATCATACCCAGGCGGATCGTCGTTCCATCGTACTGGCTGATACCCAGGTCATAAAATTTCTTCGTCCGCTCTTTATTGGCAAAAAAGCGGATATGTTGCTCCAGGACCGGCTTCCATTCTTCATTAATGCCGAGATCGACAGCGAGCAAAGAGGCCCGGTCTGCATAAAAACACCGCGAATAGAGCAGGATATCTTCCAAATGATTCTCGTGGACGTCGGGCTTGGAAAAAGGGGCATAAATGAGATAATTCGTAGTCCGGTCTTCCCGTTCGAGGAAGAGCTTGGTAGCAAATTGCGTATCCGGCTTAAGATGCAGGATTTTTGCCTTATCCAGATGCAGGGAATCTACATCTTCGGCAAATTCAGCCCGGTCATCATACCAAAAGACCAGTTTCCGGATTCCGTCTCCACCTGTATGAAATTCTTCATTCAGTCTGTTTTCTATTTGCTTGAGATTTAATTCTGCCATAATTCACCGACTCTTCATAGGAAATAGTTATTTGTCTGGCAAATTGACCTGCCAATATCCGCCTTTACTGGCGCCATGCCGGATTAACAATCCCTGCTTCTTCAATTTAGCAATGATTCGCTCTACTTGTCTAGGGGTAATAGCCAATGTTTCAGCTAATACCTTTATTGTTAATCTTCCGTCTTGCTGAAGCAGCAGTAGTACTTTCTGTTCGTTTTTACCGACATTTTTACCGACGTTTTTACCGACATTTTTACCGACATTTATACTGACATGTATACCGACATTTGATTTTTTTTGTTGTTCATTCTGCGATTCTGCCAATTCTTTCAAGGCATCACGAATCATTTGTAACATAAATTCCACGAAAACAGTGGATTCTCCATCATTGTTTGCCATTTGCAAGGCGTGATAATACGCTTCCTGGTTTTCATGTACCAGTGTCTCTATAGGCAGCCAGGCAAAAAAAGGCTGCCATTTTTGTAGTATTACCGACTGCCACAATCTGCCGGTCCGGCCATTGCCATCGGCAAAAGGATGAATATATTCAAATTCATAATGAAAAATGCAACTTTTTATTAATGGATGATAGTTCGAATGTTTCATCCAGGTAAACAATTGCTGAATTAATTCCGGCACGTAACGAGCGGGAGTCCCGGCATGAACCAGTTGCGTTCCCGCAAAAACACCTACATTGCCCGAACGGAAGCATCCTGCTTCCTTTACCAATCCGGTCATCATCATTTTATGGGCCGTCAATAAATCCTGAATGCTGTACGGATCAAAAGCAGCTGCCTTTTCATACACTTCATAGGCATTTTTTACTTCACAAATGTCTTGCGGTGGTCCTAAAACCCGTTTTCCCTCAATGACATCTGTCACTTGTTGAAGGGATAAGGTATTCTGCTCAATAGCCAATGAGGAATGAATCGAGCGGATGCGGTTTTCCCGGCGCAAAACAGGATTAGGATGCAGCAATTCATAGGTTGCAATCATACCCACATATTGACCAATCTCAATTGTAAGATTTGTTATTTCCTCCGTCATTGTAAAAGGAGGTATATAGTCATTACTCATAGGTTACTCCTTTTCATGGGGCCATTCCGTGAGGTATTCGTGCCAGAGGGAGTCTTTGGCCATGATGGCTTTGGAGTCGGCCAATACTTCGTAAAATTTACCGTCCCGGCCGGTCTGGGCTTTGCGGTAGTTGATTTTGACGCCATCGTCCAGGTCGAGGTGAATCTGGTCTAGGGCCAGGTGGCCCAGCTTGGCATCATAGTCCTGACATTCTTTGATTTGCTTCTTCATCTTTTCCAGCCGCTTTTCCGCTACCGATACTTCATGGGCCGAATGGCTGTGGTCGATAACATCCTGCATGCGGTTGACTTCATTGCTGTAAATCCGTTCCATGCGGTGGAGATAATCGGCACGGACGCGCCCTATGGTGTTTTCATCGTAGCGATGGAGATAGACGAGAGCCTTAAAGCCGTTTTCCTTGCCGCTGTCAAAGAGCCAGTAAATCGGCCGTTTCTGATAAGTCTTGCAATGGTCCTTGTAGAAGTTTTTGAGAAAATAGTTGCGGAGCTTTTCTCTGGAAGTAGTACCCCGGGTCCCCAGGGCATCGGTGAGGAATTCCAGGTTGGCTTCGAAGTTTTCCCGGCCGAAGGCCTTTTTCAGCCAGGCACAGATGAAGGACGACAGGTCGTCATCAAAGTATTCTTCGTCGGTAATGGGCACGACGTTGTCACTGTCAGGAATGAAGGTTTGATACGTATCAGCATCCCATTCGCCGCCAGCATAAGCCAGACCCGGTGTGTCCAGGGAGTAGCGGCCGAAAAGACAGCCTACGGCATAGGACAAGAGGGACTTCATGACGTCTTCCTTGGTCAGGACATAATTACTGCCCTGAAGGTCGTCGGGAACATCGTCTTTGCTGTCAAAAACCTGGTGGACCGTCACATCTTTAGGGGCTACGTCCGGCGTCAATTCGTCCTCTAAGCCGTAGATGTCGATGAAAATGCGGTTCAATTCTTCTTCGTTGTCCTTGAGGATGTCGAAACGATCTTCACAGACAGCCTTGAACTGTTCATACCGTTCGGCCAGCGTCGGCTGTTTCGCCGTAATCAGGCCGGCCATATCCAAAGCAGACGAAGCTAATAAAGGATGAGTCTGGAAATCCCACGACGTTTCAAAGGAATCCCAGTCGGATTTTGAAATATCAATATTTGCTTGAACTAATTTAATAATTACATCTAAATTCTGTTTTTTATAAATTATAGGAATCTTTGCTATATCCCCCCACTGAAAATGCAAAGTTTGACATAGAACTTTAATATATTCATCTGCTACATATGAATTAAAAAATGCCTGCAAATAATATCGTATGTGTTTATCATCAAAATAAAGCATTGGACCTGCAGAGCAAGCTATTGCGCCTTTAGGCAAATATCTAAAAGAAATTTTTCCTGTTGATAAATCAGTCCAAACGAGACCTTTCTTTAAATAAAACTTATCATTTCCGCCACTAAAACCTTTAAAATGCTTCAACTCATATCCATCATTCTCATAATTTAAAACATACCACCAATTTCCAAACCACTTTCGATAAGAACCTCCTTTGCTGAACGGAATCCACTTATTAGGATAAAATAATTTTTTATTGCTTACTTCATGCCATAATCTTAAAAAATAATCATTATTTCCCGTTGAAATTCGCATTCGCTGCATGCAAAAGTCACTAACATGTTTACAGCTAACAAATAGTTGTATTAAATGTTTTGGCATGGAATATGCAAAAGGTATTCCAGGAACTTTTTTAAATTCATCACTATTAACAGCATATCTTCCCTGTTTACGTAAAAACATTTTTTCCTTGCCAACCTGAGTTGTTGGTCTCAATAACTGATAATAGTTGCTTTTATAATTTATAACTTCAGTATTAGCAATAATAAAAGCCGTCGTCTGTACAACTTCCCCACCGATTTCATCAAAAGCACGTGGCCCTAAATGGGCCATATTGACAATGGTCTTCTGTAGCACTTTTTCCCGCAGCTTTTCATAGCTGGAAAGGAACATCCAGGCGTGCTGGGTAATCATGGCCTGATAACCATTTGGCTTAATCATAGCCCCACATTGTTCAATGAAGACGGCAAAGAGGTCGCTCTTGCTATCAGGATAATTATCCTTGACATACTTCGACAACTTAGCATCCATACCGCCACTGCCCATATAGGGGGGATTGGTCACGACGACATCATATTTTCTGGATAACAGCTTGGCCTGACTGATGAGTTTGGGCATTTTGTCAGCCATTTCATCAGCCCAGGCGGCAAAGAGGATGTTTTCCGAACCCTTCTGCCGGATTTCTTCCAGATAGTCCTGGAGATTATCATAATCTGTCGGTTCTACCTTGAGGATGGAGCCGTATTCTTTGGCATCGTGGAACAGGTCGATCAATTCATCAGCCTGCACAATATAAGTCTGGTCCAGTGTCAATTGGCCAAAATCACTGCCGGCAAATTCCTGCCATTTCGAGAGGCCGTTGCTTTCTTCGATGGCATAGATATGGGGCTGGAGGCCCCGGCTCAGGAAGCGCCGGTCATACTGGCGGGCTTTCATCATGACGGCAAAATAGGCCAGCTGGGCTGCCCGTTCGTCGATATCGAGGCCATACAGATTATGTTCGACAATACTGATGGCGGCATCACGGTCACGATAACCCCGGCTCTGATAGATTTGCATGAGTACATCAAACATATAGACCAGGATATGGCCGCTGCCACAGCAGGGATCGAGGCAGGTCAGATCTTCCGGATTGAGCTTACTGTGTTCAGCATATATCTGATTCAGTTGTTTCTGGACGGATTCTTCTTGTTCTGCTTCGTCGAGATAATATTTCCATTGCCCTTTGAGGTTCTCATTGGGATGGCCTTCTACCCACAACCGCCCCAGGGAATTTTCTACCATGTAGCGGACGATCCAGTCCGGCGTAAACAGCTGGGTAGCAGCCGGGATATCTTCTTTCTTTATTTTTTCACTGCTCTTACGGGCAAAGACTTTATCTTTCGGTTCTGTATTGTAATACTGATAAAACCAGCCAATGATCTGCACCTGGTCACGGAAATCATCCTCGGGTATATCATGGACGAGGTGCCAGACGACACCGTCCCGGTCAGAAATGGTGAGGGTAAGCAGAAGTTCCGTATAGTCGGCGATGGTTTCAAACAGCATGGGCAGGGGTTCATTCAGGGCATTACATTCCTTGAGGAACAGCATCCGGAACAGGTCGTCGGTCTGGTTGTTTGTTTTCCAGTCTACGATTTGCCGCGATTCGTCTTCACTAAACGTTAAGTCCGAATCGAACGGCGACGTTACCAGATCCGGTTCGATTTTTTCCGGATTATCCGAGGACAGGACACGGACATGGCCGGGCAGATAATTGTTCACTTCCATGAACCGGATGGCGATGAGACGATTGAACCAGGTATAGGCAGTTTCTTCCATGATACGGGAAAAAGCCTCCGGATAGGAGATGTCTTTGGTCTTTTCCCTGATGACGGCCACGAGATTGTTCCGCTGGGCGATAGCGTCTCCCGTAACGATAGCCGGTTCTTTTAAGCCGATATCGAAGAACTGGGCATCCTTCGTAGACTGGGGCAGCGGGTCCTGTATCTCTTTATCGGTGATGCCCAGGAGCCGCGCCCTATATACGCTGTCGGCAATAAGTTTGTTTCTCGCCCAGATGGAAAATTTCTTTATAGCCGTTTTATCCATGATGTCCCTGCCCTTTCCAATTAAAATTCAACATTAATAATCGTGTCTTTATCTAGTTCGCTCAATAATTTTTTCCGCAAGGCTCCGACATAGGCATCGACATCCTGGGGCGATTCCAGACGCCACGAAGCCGTCCCGGTCATGGCCTTGATGGTCACGTTCTTTGTCTTTTTGATAGGCGGCGTAACCTTAGGCATGTTTTCTTTCGTTCCGGACTGGCCCGGGGCATTCTTTCTGTTCTTTTCGGCCTGTTCCCGTGCCAGTTTGTTATCCTTGGCGTCCATTTCATTGAGCAGGCGGATTTTCAACGCATCGGCCTGGTCAGCAAAGCTGCGCAGTGTCGATACGTTATTGCACCGATCCACTCTTCGCAGCAGATCATCGAACTGGTGTGCATAGGAATCTTTCTTTTCTTCCTGATAGGACTTTTCCCGCAGTACGTCCATGACGCGTTGACGAGAGCTGTAGATAGAATCGCGGACCGGTTTTTCCTGTTCATCCAGAACCGCAGTATAAAGCACCCCGAATGTATTCAGCAGTTCCGGCAGGCGGGGAATATCCCGATACGGATTATCTTCATACAGAATCCGCTTGATTTCTTTTACCGTGTCTTCCAACTCATGGTTGACGATATAGTTTTTACTGTCATCATAAATTTTCATCGATTTCAGGGCGTTATCAAAAATCTGCTTTTGTTCACCCTGGAAAAATTCCTGGATTGGTTCATAGTCTTCAGCAAAATCAAGCAAATCATCCTTAGCATCGACGATTTCTTTATAAAATTCTTTCGTAGACCGTGTTGCCAGGATGTCCTGCAACAGCCGGATTCCCTGACCGATTACGTTTTTTCCCGGATAAGCATCATTATTTTCATAACATACCTGTACTATTTCTAATTGAGACAGCAATTTCTGGAATCCGTTGCGGGTATGCTGCATCAGTTCGTCTTCATCGTCTGTTACCGGAGTGATTTGCAGCAGTTCCCGCATAATGTCTTTACACGTATTTTTATCCTTGCTGGAAATGCGGATTTTCCGTTCCATCATCAGTTTTTCTACGAATTGTCTCTTCGTGATATAATTGATGATTTCATCTTTCGTTTTGTTCATCAGGCTGACCGGAGCCCCATTGACGGTAAAGGCGATATCGCCCTGACGGAACAACTGGGCTACGAGGTATTCCACATCGTCTTCGACAAAGCCATAGGGAGCTTTCATGAACCGGTCTTTGACCGATTTGAGGGAGGTTTTCAGGTGCGCCTGGGAATTCATCTGGATATAGGCCAGTACGTCATCCAGAGCCAGCTGGTTGGCCTGGCGCGTCTGATCCAGATTGAGCGCGGTCTGTCCGTTTTGGGCAAACAATTTGCGTATGCTGCTTTCATCAAAAGGCGTATCAATGTAATATAATTTGTTGTATACCTTATCGACAAGGTGATGCAATGCATCCTGAATGCGGACATTGACATCTTTAGCCTTGATATCCGCCGGGCTGCCGTTAATGTAGATGGTGGCGTTCTTCAGATTTTCCATCAGGAATAAGCGGGCGTTGTCATAGCGTTCCCGCATTTCCAACCGTTTTCCTTCTTTGATGCTTTCGTACTGCACCATCGAGGCCGTCGTATTGCGGCGCAGAAATTTTTCGATTTTCAGGTACGTCTGGATTTCATCCATAAAGGCCCGGTCATTGGGCAGGGCTATCAGGACATCTGGCTGTGCGATGGATAAAGAAGCCAGCATGGCGTCATCGGTAATATCCGAAGCCGGCGTCAGGATATGGATGCCAATATCATTGCCTTTTGTTACTTTATAGGGGTATTCATCGACGGTCTGATTAAAGCTGAATGTATAGCGGCCGTTGAATTTGGGATAACGGTATTTTTTGTCCGTAAAGATATCTTCAAAGACCATTTCCGAAATTTTGTGGATGACATCGGCATTGTCGATATCTTCGCTTTCGATTTCCCGGTTGATTTCCTGTTCTTCGTTGGTCAGGAATACATAGGATTCGCCATTTTTCTGTACCAGCATCTGGCGGATCAGGACTTTAAGAGCCTCTTCGACGTTTCCCTTCAGGGTAATCCGGTCTTCTTCAAGATTATCCATCATGAGGGTCGTAATATTATCGACATTCGGCATCATGTCCTGTACGTATTTGATGAGGAACAGTGTTTTCAGTACGTTGATGGCAAAAACATCACCGGTCTTGTGATCCGGGTTGATATAGTCATTTTCATAGGCTTTGATGATGACGCTGCGATGGCTGTGGTCGAGGAAATTTTCCATCGGCGTGTAGAAGGCATAAAACGGGATAATCGTGCCCTGCTGTTCATGCATATAGGCCACTGCCGACTCTTTGAACATGGCCAGCATGGAGCGTTCCCCTTCGGACAGATGCTTGCCGGAAGCACCGTGGGTACGGATAGCGGTCAGGACGGAACCAAGCAGATTGAACTGATACGGGATAAACGGATAAACGGCGGCAAAATCGTCTTTTCCTGTGTACAATTTGCGTTCTACCGAGTCGGTGAAGACAATCTTGTTCTTGATGGTCGTTTCTTCCTGGCCGTACAGGAGACGCAACGTCTGGGCGGCAGTATCATTTTTTTCGAGGATACGTTTTTTGATGACCGCATCGACATTGGCGGAAGACAGGGACAGACGGGTATCAAAGCGGCCCTGGATTTTGGAGAAATCGTTGCCTTTGACTTTGATAATGGAATCGATATCCTGCTGGGATGTGACAATGACCCAGGCTTTGCCATTGCAGGCGCTGCCCAGATCTTCGGTCACGGTCTGCAAGTTGAGCATGAGATTGCGGTCGTCACCGATATACTGGCCGACTTCATCGACGAGGAACACGACATGATGGTTATGACCTTTTTCGTCGATATACTTTTTGACGCGGCCAGCAAATTCTTCGATAGAGATGCGATAGGGCTGGGTAGCTTTCTCACACCAGTTCCGTACTGATTCTTCCGACATGACGCCCATATCGACCAGGACATCGACGATATCGTCCTGCACGAAGTCGAATTCATGGCGCGCATCTTCCCACGCTTCACCACTGACGGAGGCAAATTTCTGTTTGAATTCGTCGTAGCGGCCTTTTTCCGCAAGATTGCGTTCCAGGTCGGCTACATAGGGAATCGTGCCGCAGAAGCCCTGCATTTCGTTGAAGACTTTGAGGAATACGTTGACGATGGCGTCCTTATCTTTTTTGCCATTGGAGTCGCTCTTGGAGTCGATATTAAAAAGGACGACATCGGTCGGCGTTTCGGCGGACAGTTTCATATCGGCCAGCACCATCGGATCTTCGATTTTATGATCGTCAATAAAGTAGTCAATGGCTCTTTTGCCACCGACTTCGGTATTATCCAGCAGATAGGAAAAGATTTTTAACAAGTGCGATTTACCACTGCCAAAGAAGCCGGAAATCCAGACGCCCATTTTCGGCGTCGTCCCGTTGATTCCTTTCTTGTAGGCAGCAAAAAAATCGGCAAAGTGTTTTTGCAGTTCCTTCGTCACGACGTATTCTTCCAGCTCCTGCCGGATATTTTCATTTTCAATGTCGCCGACCTTGATGACGCCTTGCAGGTCACGGTCGATGGGTTTGGCAAACATATCTTTAATTTCCATGATTCATCCCTCTTTAGCGGGCTATGCGGAATGCCCGGTAATAGCTATCTTCCACAAATTCATTAAAAACCACCAGCTCTTGTTCCGTATAGGTCCCCGGATAAAACAGGATGACCGGCGTGGCGGCAAATTTTTGTGGCAAATTGTAAAGCACTTTATTGAACACTTCCGGCGCTTCTAAGATAGGATAGCATTTGCCAATCCCCGCAATCAGGACAACGGCGTTTTCCGGCGTATGTTCTTCCATATAGCGGACCAGGTAGTTATCTTTGTCGGTAATCCGCAGCATCCGCTGTATAGCCGTTACGACATGCTGGATACCGCCACGGCTTTCCAACTTCTTGGTCTTTTCAATATAGCCTTTTTCCGTTAATCGGTCGATGATGATATCGTATAAATCATATATAATTAATTCGTAGTCATCAAAACCTTTACTATTGCGTTTTTTCAGCCATTCAATATGACTGCGGACTTCCAGTTCCTGTTCCGGCGGATAGTCAAATACCCAGTAGTTGACCTCGTTGGCTTTGCCGGTAGACTGCCGGAAGGAGGGAACTTTGATTTTTTCGTCCATCTCGGCAAACCGTTCGGAAAGGCTGCGGCGATTTTTATAATATTCACGCGATACTGTCTGTACTGCCATGCTGATCAAACTCCCGTCAATGCTTTGATAATCGGTTCCAGGTGCTGCTGGCCCAGCCAGGCTTCAAAGGCCGGATCCAGGATGGGTTTGAATAATTTCCGTGTCTTCTGGCCCCGGTCGGAAAGGCCAGCTTCCAGAATATAACTTTTATAGGTCCTCCCCAGGCGTTGCAACGTCTGATCCGTCCAGGTTGCGGCTTTGCTGTCCTGCAGCTGTTTGTCGCGGAAAAAAATCCGTATATCCTTGTCACTCAGCTCATTAGTCCCAATGAGAATTTTTTCTTTAAACACTTCATACATAAAATCAAAAAAGAGGCTTTCATGCATCATGATAGCCGTCAGGTTGATCAATTTCTGTGTTGCCAGGTCCGACTGCTGAAATAACGGGTATATACTGGAATCCAGCTCCTGGATCCGTGCTGTCACTGTCTGATATATCATCGTGGCCCGGGCCGGCGTCGAAGCATTAAACATATTCTGTTCAAGACACGCCGTCTTGATTTCATCAAAACTCAGGCCCTCAGAAAGCATAGCGATTTCCTTACGAAACTCAGGAAACCAGAAAGCAAATTTAACAGCTCCGGCACTATACGGTTTACGATTCATGATTTCACCTCTATACACCCGTCACAGATTATCTTAACACACATTATTAGCTCACCTTTCTAAATACATTCGTCAAAGCATAGGAAAATTCCTGCAATCCGGATAATCAGCATCCAGGTTAGAACGCTTTGCCCGTTCAAAAAGTAAAAAACGCTACACCATGTGAAATGTAAAACTAGGAATTTTTCATCCACAGTCCATCCGGAATACTATTATTTCAGCCGGTAATAACGGGAACGTTTTCCCAGCCCTTTTCTCTTCAGTTTACCAGAAGCTATCAGCTTTCGCAAAGCCTCTTCTATCGAACTGACACTAAGCGATAGACAAAGTTCCCAGCTATCCTGTTAGGTAAAACGACCGATTTTGTTCTGTACAGTCTGTCTTATGAAGCAACCAATGCTTCATAAAATATAAATCCTTACCCCATGTTTCCCTTTTCATACCCCCACAGCCTTATGCGTACGCAAACAAAAAAATAACCACGCGGCTCGTAAACCGCGTGGTTATCATATTCTTTATGGTGGAGATAAGGAGGATCGAACTCCTGACCTC